>VYDB01000004.1 GCA_009843635.1 Gammaproteobacteria bacterium | reverse complement strand
GCGACAGCCTGGCCTTGATATTCAGCCGCGAGGGCCTTTCCGCCCAATCATTGCACCGCTTGGTCAACGCTGACCCCTTGGGCGCACAGCTCGCCAAGATAGCGCCCGGCGAAGAGTTCAGCTTCCTGCGCGATGAGGACGACCGTTTGCAGAGCCTGAGCTATTCGCCGGATCCCTTCAGGACCCTCAAGTTCAGCCGCGAAGGCAGCCGCTTTCGCGGCGAGGAGATCATCCTCGAGCCGCAACGGAAGACGGTCTACAAGCACGGCATCATTGACCACAGCCTGTTCACGGCCAGCCAGCGGGCCGGCCTGCCGGACCTAGTCGCCATGGAGCTAGCCCAGATATTCCAGTGGGATATCGATTTCGTCCTCGACATCCGGGACGGCGATTCGTTTTACGTGCTCTTGGAGGAAGAGTATCTGGAGGGTGAGTTCATCGGTTTCGGCAGCATCTTGGCCGCCGAGTTCATCAACCAAGGCGACAGCTACCGAGCGGCTCGCTACGTCGGTCCCAACGACGAGGCCAACTACTTTGACCCCGAGGGCCGGAGCATGCGCAAAGCCTTCCTGAGGGCGCCGGTATCGTTCACCCGAATCAGTTCGAATTTCAACCTGCGCCGCAAGCATCCGCTCTGGAATAGCTCCATGCCGCACCGGGGCATCGACTACGCTGCCCCCCGGGGCACGCCGATACTTGCGTCCGGGGACGGCGTGGTCACGAAGGCATCCAAAACCCGCGCCAACGGCAACTACGTGGTGCTCCGGCATGGCGAACAGTTCGTGACCAAGTATCTGCACATGTCCCGATTCGCCCGCGGCATTCGCGCCGGCAAACGGGTGCAGCAAGGCGACACGATCGGCTATGTCGGCGCCACCGGCTGGGCCACCGGTCCGCACCTGCACTATGAGTTTCTGGTCAATGGCGTACACCAGAACCCGCGCACGGTGAAGCTGCCCGACGCCGAGCCGGTGCCGGCGGCCGAAGCCGAGCGCTTCCAGGAAAGCACGGCGCCGCTGCTGGCGTCGCTGTCAGCCCATCGGAACAAGTCCCTCCTTGCCGTCGGACGATAGCCACCTCTACCTCGGCGCCATGACCGGCACCAGTGTCGATGGGCTGGACTTGGCCCTCGTCGAAGTGGCCGGCAGTAAGGTCAACCTCGTCGCCCAACGCATCGTCCCCCTTCCGAGCGCACTGCGCGAAACCCTTCTCGAACTGGGTCAGGGGGTCGATGACGACCTGGACGCCTTGGGCGAAGCCGATGCCGCGCTGGGCCGCTTCATAGGCGAAACAGCCCGCGGGTTCATCGCCAGCCAAGGACTGGCGGCCAATGCGGTGCGGGCGATCGGCAGCCACGGACAAACAGTGCGCCACCGCCCCAACGACCGCAACGCCTTCACCCTGCAGATCGGCGACCCCAATCGCATCGCCGAACTGACCGGCGTGGCCACGGTGGCCGACTTTCGACGCCGGGACCTAGCCGCCGGCGGACAGGGCGCCCCCCTTGCGCCCGGCTTTCATGCCGCGCTGTTCAGCCATGCCCACGAGCGTCGCACCGTGCTGAACATTGGCGGCATTAGCAACATCACCCGGCTCGGCACCCCGCTGCTGGGCTTCGACACCGGACCAGGCAACGCGCTCATGGACTCATGGTGCGCCAAGCATCAAAGCGCCGCCTTCGACGAAGGCGGCGCTTGGGCAGCCACCGGCCAGGTCGATGAGCCGCTGTTGGCGTCGTTGCTCAACGACCCTTATCTGGCCCAAGCGCCCCCGAAGAGCACCGGACGCGAGCACTACAATCTCAATTGGCTGAGCGAGCGCCTAAGGCCCGCCCTTCGGCCGGAAGATGTCGCCCTTCGGCCGGAAGATGTCGCCCTTCGGCCGGAAGATGTGCAGCGAACCCTCCTGGAGATGACCGCCGTCTCGATTGCCAACGCCATCGCCAACTGGGCGCCGGAGACGGAGCGCATCATTGTCTGCGGCGGCGGCCGGTTGAACCCACTGCTCATGCAGCGGCTCGGAGCGCTCGCGAAGGCATCGGTGGATACCGCGGACGAGCACGGCTGGGACGGCGACGCCATCGAAGCCGGCGCCTTCGCCTGGTTGGCCCATCAGCGTCTCAACAGCGCTCCGGCCAACGTGCCCAGCGTCACTGGCGCTGCCGGGCCCCGCGTAATCGGTGCCATCTATGCGCCCTGAACGCTCGACGCAGGCGGGCGTGCGGTGCGGGCATCCGGCACACCAGGCGGGTGCATTGTGGTGGAGTTCCGGGGTGATGAGGAGCCTTAACAGTGCCGGATGCCCGCACCGCACGCCCACTCACCGGTTAGATCGCGAACGAATTGCCGCAGCCGCAGGTGGATGAGGCGTTGGGATTGCTGACCACGAACTGCGAACCCTGCAGGTCTTCCGTGTAGTCGATTTCGGCGCCTAGGAGGTATTGGTAGCTCAGGCCATCGACGACCAAGGTCACGCCGCCGCGGTTGACCACGGCGTCGTCATCGGCGACCGCCTCATCGAACGTGAAGCCGTAGGAGAACCCACTGCATCCGCCTCCAGTGACGAAAACGCGCAACTTCAGATCAAGACCCTCATCGTCGATCAACCGCCTCACCTTGGCGGCGGCGCGTTCCGTAAAGCCGATATCAGCCATCCTGACGGTCCGCCGACGGAAACGCATGGACTTCAGCCCCGGCCTTCTCCTGCTGCGCAAGCTGGCCGTCCTTCCGGGCGCCGATCCGCATCTCGATGCGCTTGTAGCACAGGTTGCCGGACACCCGGGCCTTCTCGGCAAGCACCACCTTGCTGCTGGCGAACACCGTGCCTTCGAATTCGCCGTTGATGACCACCACGGGCGCTCGGACATCGCCCTTGACCCTGCCCTGATCGCCAATCACCAAGGTTGCCTTGTCGCCGCCAGCCCGAATGTTGCCATTGACCTGGCCATACACGTAGAGCTCGTTGTCGAAGGTTATTTCCCCTTCCAGCCTGGCGTTTTTGGCGATAAGGGTGACGCCCTTGTCGGATTCCGTTTTGGCCACTGCTGCCCCCGATTTTTCCGTCAGCGCCGCCAAGGCAGCGGCGATGCCTCCCATTCTAACAGCAACTGCGAGCCTCGGCCCTTAAGGGCCGAGGCTCGCATGGAGTTTCGCTAACGCGAAACTCCGGGCCTTTTCAGCGTGCGCTCTCCGAATCCGAGGAAAGCAAGGCCTCGTATAGCGCCACCTTTTCCTGAAGCACCAGGATTTCACCGCGCTGGTCGTTGATTTTGGCCTGCAGATCTACCCTGGCCTGCTCGTTAACCTCGCCCTCGAGCCGTTCCTCGACCAACCGCTTTTGGAGTTCCTCCGCCTCTTGACCCAAGGAGCGACTGCGCGCCTCGAGCGCCGCCAACTCGGCACGGTCGAAACCCGCCTGCCTCAGCCCCATGAGGTAGCCGGCGAACGACAAGGCCACACATACCAGAACCAGTGCGGCCCCTGACAACCAGCGCCGCAACGGGCCGCGCGGCAGCACGGCCATCTGCTCAAAGCGTTGAAGGCCGTTTGGGAACCTAGCCACCATGTCTCACCTCTACTCTCGGACCACAGTTTATACTCCTTCCCTTTCGCCCAACGAAAAAGCTCAAACGGCACGCCCACCCAAGTCAATGGAGTTCCTTCGACGCCAATTCGGCAATTCCGAGGCGCTGCCGCAACTGGTCGCTCTCGCCATCGTCAGTGGCGTCCTCACCGCCTTGGTCATTCTGGCCTTCCGCCTGCTCATCGACTACCCGTTGACCCTTTGGCTGGGCGACTCCGAGGCTTTCGAAACCCTAGGGTACCTGCAGCGGGCATCCCTGCCGTTAGCGGGCGCCATCGCCATCGGATTGGCGATGAGCTTGCTCAGCCGCGAACAGCGCCGAGTCGGCGTGCCCCATGTCATGGCCTGCTTGAGCGAACGCCGCGGACGGCTGCCTGCCAGCAACGCCGCGGTGCAGTTCTTCGGCGGCGCAGCCGCACTGCTCTCCGGCCAATCCGGGGGCCGGGAAGGTCCGGCCATCCATCTAGGCGCCGCCGCAGCAAGCCTGCTCGGCCAATGGCTGCGGCTGCCCAATGACGGCATGAGAACGCTGGTTGCCTGCGGAACCGCCGCGGCGCTGGCCAGCTCCTTCAACACGCCCATCGCCGGCGTCATCTTTGCCATGGAAGTGGTGATGATGGAGTACACGATCGCCAACTTCCTGCCCGTGATCATCGCCGCCGTGGCGGCTTCGCTCACCGTCGATGCCTTGTTGGGCACGGAATCGCCATTCAACGTCGCGTTGATCGAAATCCAGTCACTCCCCGAAGTGCCCCTCATCATATTTGCCGGCCTGCTTATCGGTTGCCTAGCGGCGGGATTCAACCTGTTGATTCGGCAGTTCGCGCGCCTGGACCACTGGCCGTTTCTCGCCCGGATCACGCTCGCCGGGGGCATTACCAGCCTAGCCGCGCTGGCGGCACCTGGCGTAATGGGCATCGGCTACGACACGCTGAGCAGCGCCATGCTCGGCGAGCTGGCGGCCGGGTCGCTCATCGCCCTGGCAATTCTCAAGCTCGTGACCAACGCGGCGGCCTTCGGACTGGGGTTGCCGGTCGGCTTGATCGGCCCGGCGCTAGTCATCGGCGGCTGCGCCGGAGGCGCCATCGGGGTATTCGGACATGCCTCGGAACAGGACGCTTCGATTCAAGCTTTCTACGTCATGCTGGGCATGGCAGCCATGATGGCTGCGGTGCTGCGGGCGCCGTTGGCGGCGCTCATGGCCGTGGTTGAGATGACCCTGAACGCCAACCTCATCCTGCCGGCCATGCTCATCATCGCCGTGGCCATGCTCACCACCAATGAGGTCTTCAAGCACCAATCCCCGTTTCTCACCACCGTGCGCAGCTTCGGCGTGGTCTATCCCCCCAATCCCGCGGTTTGGAAGCGGACAGAGCCGCTAGCCGCAACGATCATGAATCCGAGCATCGAACGCTTGCCTTGGACCGTTGAACGCCCCCAGGCTGAGGCGGCGTTGGCCCGCAATCCGGCTTGGATTCTTCTTGAGGAGCCGTTCGGGGATTGTCCTGGATTGCTGAACGCGGCAGACTTGCGATCAGCCCTTGCTGAGAATGGGGCGGCGGGCTCGCACATCGACCTTCGAGCGTTCCCTGCGGTGCGCAGGAACATTTCGGAAATCGATGCGGACGCCACCGTGGACGAAGCGGAAGCACTGATCGGCGCCGGCGAATTGGCGGCGCTGATCGTGCGTACGGGCACCTCAGCGGCAACGCCGAGCGGCGTCATCACGGAACGGGAAATCGACCGCTACCGTGCGCTGTCCTCTTGAAATAGTGCCTGGGAGACTATGCCATTGAACGCGATCCTTTGGACCAAGGCCGCGCACCTAATCGCCATGGTGTGTTGGTTCGCCGGACTGTTTTACCTGCCACGGCTGTTCGTGTACCACGCCACCGCCACTGACGCCCCAAGCCGCGAGCGCTTTGAGGTCATGGAGGCGAAACTCTACCGAATCATCATGAATCCGGCGATGATCGCCACGTTGGTGTTCGGCGTCTGGCTGCTCATCGAAACCTGGAGCGCACACGCCACCAGCCTCTGGCTCTGGATCAAGGTCGCGCTGGTCATCGGGCTGGTCGGCCACCACCACTTCTGCCGCCGCATCATGCGGGCGCTGGCAGCAGGGGAGCAGCCCGCCAGCGAGCGCTTTCTGCGCCTCTTCAACGAGGTGCCCACCATCGCCTTGGTGCTGATCGTCATTCTCGCCGTCATCAAGCCGTTTTGAGTTTTCCCGTATGAACAGAACCGAGTCACAGCAACTAATCGACCGCGCCCAACGCACCCTGGTCGGCGGGGTCAACTCCCCGGTGCGGGCCTTCAAGGGCGTCGGCGGCCATCCCGTGTTCTTCCGTTCAGGCCAGGGGGCGTGGCTAGAAGACGTGGACGGCAACCGCTACATCGACTACGTCTCTTCCTGGGGACCGATGATCCTGGGCCACAGTGACCCGCGGGTGGTGGCGGCCGTCCGGTCACAGGCGCAACAAGCCCTTGGCTTTGGCGCGCCGACGGAATTGGAGATTGAACTGGCCGAACTCATCGTCGAAAGGGTGCCGGGCATCGACAAGGCCCGCCTGGTGAACTCGGGCACCGAGGCCACGATGACCGCCATACGGCTCGCCCGGGGCTTCACGGGCCGCGACCTAATCGTCAAGTTCGAAGGCTGCTACCACGGCCACTCCGACGCGCTGCTGGCCAAGGCCGGCTCCGGCCTGCTGACCTTGGGCATCCCCAATTCGCCGGGCGTGCCCGAGGCGGTCGCGGCCCGAACCCTGACGCTGCCCTTCAACGACGCGGCGGCGGTACGCGACGCCTATGCCGCCTATCCGCAGCAAATCGCCGGCCTGATCGTCGAGCCGGTGGCCGGCAACATGGGCTGCATCGCGCCCCAGCCCGGCTTCCTGGAAACCCTTCGCGAGGTCACCGAAACCGATGGCAGCCTGCTGATCTTCGACGAGGTGATCACCGGCTTCCGCGTCGCCTTGGGGGGCGCCCAAGCCAAGTACGGCATAAAACCCGATCTCACCACCCTCGGCAAGATCATCGGCGGCGGATTGCCGGTCGGCGCGCTGGGCGGCCGAACGGACATCATGGACCGGCTGGCGCCGCTCGGTGACATCTACCAAGCCGGCACGTTGTCCGGCAATCCGCTGGCAGCCGCTGCCGGCATCGCCACCTTGCGAGCGCTCGATGAGGGCTTCTTCGCCGACCTTGAGCGGCGCACCGCGTTTCTGGCGACCGAACTCCAGGCGCTGGCCAGCAAGCACGGACGATCCATGGCAATCAATCACGTCTGTGGCATGCTGAGCCTCTTTTTCGACGCCCCGCAGCCGGTCACGGCCTTCGAGCATGTGGCCAACGCCAACAGCGACGCCTTCGCCCGCTTCTTTCACGCCATGCTTGACCGCGGCGTGTACTTGGCGCCAAGCGCTTTTGAAACCGCGTTTCTAGGCGCCCAGCACACCCAGGACGTTCTCGACGCCACCCTGACCGCCGCCGACGGCGCACTGCGGCAATTGTGAGCGCTGACCGTACGGCCGGGCGGTCCCCGCCCATCTACGACGTTTACGGCGTCGGCAATGCCTTGGTCGATATGGAGTACCGGGTGGATGACACCTTCCTAGCTCGGCACGACATCGCCAAGGGCCACATGACCTTGGTGGAGGAGGCGTTCCTGAACCGCTTGAAGGACGATCTCTCCGAGCGCCCGCACGAGCGCATGAGCGGCGGCTCGGCAGCCAACACCGTCATGGCGATCCAAGGCTTCGGCGGCAGCGCCTTGTATTCCTGCAAGGTGGCGAGCGACGACGTGGGCCGGCACTTTCTGGACGACTTGGCCAGCGCCGGCGTGGCCACCAATGCCAACGCCGGGACGTCGGACGGCCTGACCGGACGCTGCATCGTCCTGGTCACGGACGATGCGGAACGCTCCATGAACACCTTTCTCGGCGTCTCGCGAAGCCTCGGCATCGCCGAGATCGATGAAGCGGCCTTGGCTGGCGCGGGATCGCTGTACATTGAAGGCTACCTCAGCGCCCAGCCGCCGGGGCTCACGGCCGCAGTGCGCACCCGCCAACTCGCCGACGAGTTCGCCGTACCCGCCGCCGTCAGCCTGTCCGACCCCAGCATGGTGACGTTCTTCCGCGACGAGCTTGAGCGCCTGCTTGGCAACGGCGTCCACTGGCTGTTCTGCAACGAAGAGGAGGCCCTGACTTGGGCCGGCACCGATCGACTGGACTTGGCCATCGCCGAGCTCAAGGACATCGGCCGCGCCTGCTTCATCACCTTGGGCAGCCGCGGCAGCATCAGCGTGGCCAACGGCAGCAGCCGGGAAGTGGCGGGCTTCGCCGTCGAGGCCATCGACACCACCGGCGCTGGCGACATTTACGCCGGCGCCTGCCTGCACGGACTGCGCGTCGGCATGGCCGAGCCACAGGCCGCCCGCTTCGGCAACTACGCTGCCGCGGCGCTAGTGCGGCAATACGGCGCACGGCTGCGAACAACCGCCGACTACCGGCAACTGGTCGAGGCCTTCAAGGGCCACTGACTGCAACCCCCGCGCAGCACCACGAATTTGAGGACCGACCCTACCGGTATGGGGCTAGATCGGCTGCCGCCGCTGCATCTGCCAGATGAACTTCAGAAGGGCGAGAGGTCCGCGAAATTCCTTCACGTGCGGGGAAGGGCCATAGGCTGCCGGCCAGTTGACCACCGCCCGCCGGAAGGAGGGCCGCGAAAAGGCGCGGGCGGCGTATTCCCGCACTCGGGACCGGCTCGAACCCTGTTCCCAAAAGCGCCCCATGCCCAGCCATTGCAGGCGATAGATGCTATTGGTCCACATGATGTCGGCCAAGGTGTAGGCCTCGCCCAGCACCCAAGGTCCACCGCAGCTTTCAAGCTGTGCTTCGAGTTCCCCCACGTGCTCGTCCATGGCTTGGTGGGCGTTGCGCATGCTGTCCCCGTCATAGACGAACTTGTCAGCGCTCGACTCCTTGACGATCTTCGCCCGATATGCCGCTTGAAGTTCCACGTCATGCCCGGCCTCCGCCATCATGGCTTCGACGGCCGCGATCTTCTTGGCATGCACATCCTTGATGTTCGTGCGCAGTCCTGCGGGGCGGTTGTCGCCATCTGGATGGGCACCGTAGAGCGCCGCCACGTGGGGCGCCCGGTCAACCCGTTCAACCTGGGCGCGGACCGCATCTGCCAAGGCGGCGGGCATCAAGGATTCACCTTCGCTCCATTCCCCGTCGAGGTACTCGCAGATACGCACCGAATCGACCACCACGGCCTGCTTTTCGCGATCCACCAAGGTGGGCACGACACAGGGGTCGAACCCTTCGGTGGTCACGGCGGAGACACCCGTGTAACCATCCACCAGCCGGGCGTTCGGCGCCCCCCGCAAGCGCATGCGCACATATTCCGGGCGATAGTTCTCCGGCGTGCCGCCACGGATGGGCATGATGTTCATGTCGTGGGAGCGGAAGGGAATGCCGCGCTCAAACAGCACCGCGCGAACCTTGAAGGAGCACAGCGAAGGGGCGGAGTGGTACACCTCGAATCTCGGCGCGGCTTGCAGGGATCCGTTTTTCCCGGTGAATGTGGTCTCACGCCGCGGATGGGCAAGGATGTCGTTGGCGGCGTCAACGAGTTGCGCAAATGATTGATCTGTCATAGCTCCTCCGGTGCTGTCAACGCAAAGCAGTACTGTTGGTTCCAACAAACGGCAAGGGTCCATCAACGATGAGTTCCTGCGGTGTGGGCAGGCAGCGCCACGCATAGACCTCGACACCCTCAGCGATGGCCTGCCGGACCTGCTCGCCGTAGGCAGGCTGAATCGCGTCAGCGGTGGTGGCAATGCGCACGCCGCTGTGCATGACGCAGAATATCAGCACCGCTCGGCATTGAAGCTCGGACCGCACCCTGCGCAGTTCCTCAACATGCTTCAACGCCCGTACGCTCGGCGCGTCGGGGAAGGCGCCATAGCCATCAGCCAAACCCAAGGTGAGGCTCTTCAACTCCACGTAGCACTCGCCCTTCGCCGGATCCCACAGCTTGAGGTCGAAGCGCCCCTTGCCGCCGGGAATGGCCGGCTCGCGCCGCCACGACGCATAGCCCGCCAACGGTGGTATCAGCGCTTCTTCGATCGCCGCCGCAACGACTTGGTTGGCGCGGGCAGTGTTGACGCACACCAGGTGCTCGCCCGAGGCCACCAATTCCAACGTGTGCCGGTACTTGCGCCGCTCATTGCCCGAATCCATGAGCCAGACCCGGCTGCCCGGCTCGGAACAGCCGGTCATGGCGCCGGTGTTGGGGCAGTGGGCGCGCAGCAAGCTGCCGTCCGGCAACGTCACGTCGGCCAGAAAGCGCTTGTGGCGGCGCACTAGGCGGGCCTCGATCAACGGCGGCGAGTAGATCACGCTTGGCCGCCAACGCTGTCCCAGGCCTCAAGCGCCCTGCCAATCCGCTCGAGCCCCAAGCCGATGGATTCATCGTCGGTGGTGTAGGCGAAGCGGACGAAGCGATGCGCCTCCCGTTTGCCGAAGTCGATGCCCGGCGTTGCTGCCACCTGGAACTCGTTAATCAAGCGCCAGCAGAAGTCATAGGAGTCCATACCTGAGCTGGAGACATCCATGTAGAGGTAGAACGCCCCATCCGCTGGGGCCGCGGCCCTGAACCCCAACGCCTCGAGGCCACCGAGCAACTGCCGGCGGCGGGTGTCGAAATGCTGCCGGCGCACTTCGTGAATGGCCATGGCTTGCGGGGAAAACGCTGCCAGAGCCGCCTGCTGGGCCACGCTGGAAGGTGAAATGAAGAGATTCTGCGCCAGCCGCTCAATCGGCGCCACCAATGCCTCCGGCACGACCACCCAACCGAGGCGCCAGCCGGTCATGCCGAAGTACTTCGAAAAGCTGTTCAGCACGATAAGCCCAGCATTGGCCTGCAGCCCGGTGCCGGCGGTGGGCGGCGGGCCGTAGGTGAGCCCTTGGTAGATCTCGTCGAGGATGAAGAAGCCTCCTGCCCCGTGGACAAACTCCGCCACTTCGGCCAGCCGCGCGCCGTCCATGACAGCGCCCGTGGGGTTGGCAGGCGAGGCGAGCAGCAGGCCGGCCGTGTTGGGGCGCCAAGCCCCCGCGAGGTCATCCACTTGGGGCAGGTAGCCTGCCTCGGCACGCAGTGCCAAAGGCTGGGCAGCGCCGCCGACAATGCGCGGAAAGGCGGCATTGCAGGGATAGCCGGGGTCGGTGATCAACAGGCCGTCGCCCGAGTCGATGAGCAGGGCGCTGAGCAGCAACAACCCACCACTGGCCCCAGCGGTCACGACGATGCGCTCGGCGGGAATCGCCACGCCAAGCCGCTCCCGATAGTCCTTGGACAACGCCTCCCGCAGCGCCTCGGTACCCAGCGCGTGGGTGTACTTGGTTTGTCCGTCCAGCAGCGCCCTGCGACCTGCCTCAACGATGGGTTCGGCCGTGTTGAAATCCGGTTCGCCCACCTCGAAGTGCACCACGCGGTGACCCTCCGCCTCCAACTGAGCGGCACGCTTCATCAGTTCCATGACCCGGAACGGAGCGATTGACTTCAACCGGTCGGCAACCAAGATCCTATCGTCCTGCACCTGCATCCAGTTGCGTTGAATCCTCGCGCAGCGCCGTGAGAGGGGAAAAGCGCATTTTGGCTTTACCCGAAACCATTTTCCATATGGTCAAGCTGACAAGGTTTTGGTAGCTTACGCGCCCTTCAAACGGGAGCCTCCCCCGGCTCGACAGGCCGATGGGGAGGCAGTGGCAACCAGCAAGGGATCCACAGCACATGGCAGAAGCAACTCCCCGGCGTCCAGGCGCCGGCGCCTTTGATTCCCCCTTCACCAGTTTCACGCCCTACCAGCCGAAGGCGGATGAGCCCTACATGAGCCCCCAGCAGTTGCAGCACTTTCGCGCCATCCTGACCCGCTGGCGCATGGACCTGATGGAGGAGGTTGACCGCACGGTGCACCACATGCAGGACGAAGCCACCAATTTCCCCGACCAGGTGGACCGCGCCACCCAGGAGGAGGAGTTTACGATCGAACTGCGCACCCGGGACCGGGAGCGCAAGCTGATCCGCAAGATCGACCAGACCATCGAGCTCGTCGATCAGCAGGACTACGGCTACTGCGACACCTGCGGCATGGAGATTGGGCTGCGGCGCCTCGAAGCCCGTCCCACTGCCACCCAGTGCGTTGACTGCAAATCCCTAGCGGAAATCAAGGAACGACAACTGCACGGCTAACGAGGCGATGCCCTTCCGTGGCCGCCGGACGATTCGCGCCGTCGCCCACCGGGCCGTTGCACATCGGTTCCCTCTATACGGCGCTGGCCAGCTTCCTTGACGCCCACGCCGAAGGCCTCGCATGGCGGCTTCGATTCGACGACCTCGATGCGCCGCGCAATCAGCCCGGCGCAGAATCCCGCATTCTGCGCAGCTTGGAGGTCCATGGCCTGCAATGGGACGGCCCCGTGGAGCGGCAGAGCGAACGCTTGGACCTTTACCAAGGGGCCTTGGAGGCGCTGCGGCGCAAGGCCAAGACCTTCCACTGCACCTGCTCGCGCAAAGCTCTGGCCGGATCCCCCATCTACCCCGGCCATTGCCGGGACCAGATCGCGCCCATCCCCAATGCAGCGATCCGGGTGCGGGTCGATGACACAGCGCTGGAATTCACCGACCTCGTCCAAGGCCATCAACGAACGCGGCTCGACCTGACGGTCGGCGATTTCATCATCAAGCGCCGCGATGGACCCTTCGCCTATCAACTGGCCACCGCGGTGGATGACGGCGACCCCAGCATCGTCCGGGTGCTGCGCGGCCAGGACCTGCTGGCCAACACGCCCCGCCAACTCCACATCATGGCGCTGCTCGGCCTGCCCGCGCCCACCTACGCCCACATTCCGGTGCTGCTGAATCGCGCCGGCCAAAAGTGGTCCAAGCAAACCGGCGCACCCGCCGTCAACGACCAAAGGCCCCTAGCCAACCTCCGCGTCTGCCTGACCCTGCTCGGCCTGCAGCCGCCGGACCTCGACTTGGAGCCTTTAGTCGAATGGGCGAAATTCCATTGGCGCCTCAGCCGAGTCAGCAATCAGAACCAGCGCTTCGACCCGCCCGCAAGCTAGCGCCAATACCGCCCCTCCCCTTCTTTGCTACCATCGCGTTCATGGCATTCATGCCCCATCTCCTGTTGGCACATGACGACCTCGACCAGCGGACGACGTTGGGCGGCATCCTCGAGAAGGGCGGCTACCAGGTGACGGCCAGCGGCCTTCGAGATGTGCCAGACCACGAAAGCCTCGGCGACTTCGACGCCATACTCGCAAGCCCTGAGGCCGTCAAGCGCCGCAACCTGTCCCGCCGCCGCGGCAACCGCCCGCTGATCGTCCTCGCCGACGGCGGCGACGTCCGCCAAGCCGTCGAGGCCATCAAGCAGGGCGCCGCGGACTACCTCGCCCTGCCAGTCGAAGCCGGTGAACTGCTCAGCGCAGTTGGCAATGCGCTGGCCGCGCTATCCACCCAGAGCGAGGATCAGCGCCGCCCGCCCTTCACCGTCATCGGCTCGAGCGGCGCGATGGTCGAGGTGCGCGAGCGCATCGCCCAAATCGCCCCGACCGACTCGGCGGTGCTGATTGAGGGCGAGTCCGGCACGGGGAAGGACTTCCTCGCCCACGCCATTCACGCCGCCAGCCTGCGCAATCAGGCGCCATTCATCACCGTCAACTGCGCCGCCATTCCCGACGCCATGATCGAAACCGAACTATTCGGCCAGCGGTTCTCGCCAGCCACCGGCCGTGCCGGCTTGGCGGACGCCGCCAGCGGCGGAACCCTCTACCTCGATGAGGTGGGCGAACTGCCCCTTGAGGTTCAGGCTCGGCTGTTGGCCATGCTGGACCAGTCTGCAGCGGAGGATCGCGCCTCCGGATCCTCGCCTCCCCGGATCATCGCCACCTCGCATCGCAACGTGCGGCAACTCGCGGAGCGAGGCTACTTCCACGAAATGCTGTCGCGGCACCTAAATGAAACTCGCCTGCAGCTGCCCCCGCTACGCGACCGGCAGCACGACGCCATCGAGCTGGCCCACCATCTGCTTGGCCGCTTCTGCCGCAAGCTCGGCAAACCCTTGCTGCGGATATCGGAAGACGCCATCCGCGCCATCGAGGCCTACCACTGGCCTGGCAACGTGCGGGAATTGAGCAATCTAATCGAACGCGCGGCGATTCTCTGCGACGGCGAGGAAATCGACGCCACGATGCTGGCCATCGACTCAGACGCGCCTAGAATTGGCGACTTCACCAGCGCCGAAGGGGGTGGGGCGGTCTCCCTCGAGGACTACTTCATCGCCTACGTCACCCAACACCAAGACCAACTCACTGAGACGGAGCTCGCCGAGCGGCTCGGCATCAGCCGCAAAAGCCTGTGGGAAAGGCGCCAGCGGCTGAACATGCCGCGCACCAAAACCCGCAAGCGCGGACCGCGACGCCCTTAGCTCCCTAGGGACCGTGATATCATGGCGCCCATCCCGTTCGAATCAGCAGGCGAAGTACAGGCTTTGGAAACGGAACCCCCCGCTGCAGCAAGGCTGGACGCCAAGCCGCTCAACGTCTCCCGTGAACGGGTTGACCCTAATGCGGTTGATGTCGTAGCCAAGCTCAAGGGCGCGGGTTTTCAGGCATGGCTGGTCGGCGGTTGCGTCCGTGACCTGCTGCTCGGCGCACGCCCGAAGGACTTCGACGTAGCCACCAACGCCACGCCCGAACAGGTGCGCGGACTGTTCCGCCGCTCGCGCTTGGTTGGGCGGCGATTCAAGATCACCCATGTTCGCTACGGGCGTGACGTCATCGAAGTCTCCACGTTCCGCAGGGCGCCGTCCGGCGACCTGCGGATCAATGGCAATGCCAAGGCCAACGGGCTGATCCTGCGCGACAACGCCTACGGCACCTTGCGCGAGGACGCCTTTCGCCGCGACTTCACCGTCAACGCGCTCTACTACGACCCCCATGAAGAGCAGATTCTGGACTATGTCGGCGGCCTCAAGGACATCAAGCGGCAGCGCCTGCGATTCATCGGCGATGCCCGGCAAAGGCTGCGTGAGGATCCCGTGCGCCTGCTTCGGGCCATCCGCTTTCAGGCCAAGCTCGGCTTCGGCCTCGATGCCGCGGTGGAAGACAGCCGCATGGTCGCCCGCCTGCGCGAGATTCCCGGGGCACGCTTGTTTGACGAATTCACCAAGATGTTCCTCGGCGGCTACGCAGCCGAGGCCTGGCGCCTGCTGGAGGGCACGCCCATTCCTAGCGTCCTTTTTCCGGCCACCCCCAAGGGCACTTGCCTGGTCCAGTTGGCGATGGGAAACACCGACCGCCGGGTCGCCAACGGGCAGCCCGTAACGCCCGGATTCCTGCTCGCCGTGCTGCTCTGGGAGGATTTTCGGGCCCGGGTCAAGGCGCCGCACTCCGAGCCCGGCGGCGCGAACGGCGGCGATGCCGCGGAACTCGCCGCCCAGTCCGTCTTGGCCGACCAACGGCGCATCATCGCCATGCCGCGCCGTCACTCGCATTTCATTCAGGATGTCTGGCTCCTGCAGCCCGATCTTCGGGAGCGACGGCCCAAGCGCGTGCCGAAGGTGCTGCAGCACCCCAAGTTTCGCGCCGCCTACGACTTTCTGCTGCTGTGTGCCGAGGCTGGCCTCGTCGAACCCGCCGTCGGCCAATGGTGGACCGACATCCAAACGGCCAGCGCCGAGGAGCGCGACGCCATGATCAACGCCCTGAATCCTGCGTTACGGAGGCGCGGCAGGAGCCGCCAAGGCGGGCGCAGCAAGTCCCGGCAGCGGTGAGGGCACAATCGAACAGGGCGTCGGCGGAGAACTTTCAATGGCCCCGCCACTTGGTGGTCGAGGGGCCGATCGGCGTCGGCAAGACCACCTTGGCGCACCGGCTAGCAGAAGCCCTGGGCCACTCCCTATTGCTCGAGCCGGTGCTGGAGAATCCGTTTCTCGACCGCTTCTACCTGTCCAAGGGCGCGAACGCCCTCCAGACCCAACTGTTTTTTTTGCTCACCCGCACGCAGGTCATCGCCGAAGCGCCTGAGGATGACCTGCTCGATTCGCGCCTAGTCGCCGATTTCCTGATGGAAAAGGATCGCCTGTTCGCCCGGCTCACCCTCGACGAGAACGAATTCAGCCTCTACGACAGGATCCACGCGGCGCTTGATCCCAAGCCCCTGCGTCCGGACCTGGTGATTTACCTGCAAGCCCCGGTCAGCGTCCTTCAGCGCCGCATCCGCCGCCGAGGAATCACCTTCGAGCAGACCATCGAAGCCAACTACTTGGACCAGGTCGCCACGGCCTACACCCGCTTTTTCCATGCCTACGACCAAGCGCCGCTGCTGGTGGTGAATGCCGCCGAAATCGACTTCGCCAACAATCCCGCCCATCTGCAGGCATTGCTCGACCACATCAAGCGCATGGAGGGCGGGCGCAGCTACTTCAATCCAAACCCAACGCTGATCTAACCCTCGATGAACGCAAAGAGGCAAGCGTGACCGACCGCGACGGCGCAATCGAAGCACCACGCCCTGCGGCAGCGGACTTGGCAGCCTGGGGCCACCTGGCGAGGCTGGCCGACCAAGCGCAGCCAGCGGCCTTGGCCAACCTGCTGCGGGACAGCGCCCGCAACGGGGCCTTGCGCACGGACGCCGCGGGCATCCTATTTGATTTCTCGCGGCAACACGTCGATCTGCAGATTCTGGGCGCCCTGTTGGCGCTGGCCGAGGAACGCCGGTGGGAGGCCCGGCGCGAAGCCCTGTTCGCGGGCGAGGCGGTCAACACCAGCGAAGGCACCCCTGCCCTGCACACTGCCCTGAGGGCACCCGCAGCGGACCAGCCCGAAGCCGCCGCGCAAGTGGTCCCGGCCACCCGGCAACGGCTCATGGCGTTCACCGAATCGATCCGCGACGGACGGCGCACCGGACACTCCGGCCGGGCATTTCAGCGGGTCATCCACATCGGCATCGGCGGCTCCCAGCTTGGCCCTGAATTGGTCACCGAGGCGCTGCGGAGCGCGGACTGCCCACTGAGCTTCCGCTTCGTCGCCAACATTGACGGCCACGCCATCGCCGACGCCTTGGCCGACGCAGACCCGGAAACAACGCTGTTCATCGTCGTCTCCAAGTCCTTCACCACCTTGGAGACCCTGGCCAACGCGGCTACGGCCCGCAACTGGCTGTTGGAGCGCACCAACCAACGCGAGGCGGTGGCTGCCCAGTTCGTCGCCGTCACCGCCCGAACGGAGGCTGCCGCCGACTGGGGTTTGCGGCCAGAGAACATCTTCCCCCTGTGGGATTGGGTGGGGGGACGGTTTTCGCTTTGGTCGGCCGTCGGCGCACCGGTCGCCCTTGGCCTCGGCAAAGCCGGCTTCGAGGCGCTCCTGGACGGCGCCCACGCCATGGACCGCCACTTCCGGGAAGCGCCCGCCGCAGCCAACGCGCCCCTGCTGGCGGCACTGATCGACATCTGGAACACCAACTTTCTCGGCATCGCCAATCACGCGGTGCTGCCCTACGACCATCGCCTGCGGCGCCTCCCCGCGTATCTGCAGCAACTTGAGACGGAGAGCAACGGCAAAAGCACGCGCCATGACGGCTCCGCCACCGGCGTCCATACGGTGCCCGTGATCTGGGGCGGGGAAGGCACCACGGGACAGCACGCGTTCCATCAACTGCTGCACCAGGGCACCCGCGCCTTCAGCGCCGACTTCATTCTCACCGGAGCGGACGGCCACCAACCGCCGCGGCCGGAACTGGCCGACCAGCACCGCTGGCTGCTGGCCAACGGCCTTGGCCAGGGCCAAGCGATGGCCCTTGGCTGGCCGCACGAGGACCCGCATCGCGCCGCACCGGGCAACCACGGCACCAACACCTTGGTTCTCGACCGATTGGACGCCCGCAGCCTCGGCGCCCTGCTCGCCTTCTACGAGCACCGCGTGTTTTGTCAGGGCTTGATTTGGGACATAAACTCCTTCGACCAGTGGGGCGTGGAATTCGGCAAGCGACTGGCCGAGACCCTATTCGACCAACTCGGGCGAAGCAGCGCGCCAGCCAAAGGGACGCTTGGCCCGGACGCAGCGACTCAAGCCCTGGTTTCGCATCTGAGGGAGATCAACGCCCCGGCAACGGCAAAGGAGGACGGCAATGACCTATCCCATCAATGAATTCATGGCGCAACGGGCATTGATCGACGAGGCCGCCTACCAAGCCATGTACCGGCAGTCGGTCGAGGACCCCGACGGCTTCTGGGCCGAGCAGGCCGAGGCGCTGCTGGATTGGCAGCGCCCTTGGGAGACGGTTCGCAACGCGGACCTCGCCGCGGGCCGGGCTGCTTGGTTCGAGGGCGCCACCCTCAACGCCTGCCACAACTGCATTGACCGGCACCTGCCCGCCCGAGCCGAACAACCGGCCATCATCTGGGAAGGGGACGACCCGAATGAAAGCGCCGTCATCACCTACCAGGAACTGCACGATGCGGTCTGCCGCTTGGCCAACGGCTTGAAGTCCCGTGGCGTGGGGAAGGGGGACCGGGTATGCATCTACATGCCGATGATCCCCGAGGCAGCCTTCGCCATGCTCGCCTGCGCCCGCATCGGGGCCATGCATTCGGTGGTCTTCGGCGGCTTTTCGCCCAATTCCCTGGCCGACCGAATTCTCGATTCCGACTGCCGCACCGTCATCACCGCCGATGAAGGCGTACGCGGTGGCCGGCGGGTGCCGCTGAAGGCGAACACCGAAGCCGCGCTGGCCTCCTGCCCGGACGTCACCACGGTGGTCACCGTGCGACGCACCGGCGCCGATGTGCCTTGGAATGCCGCCCGCGACCTGTGGTACCACGACCTCGTCGCTGACCAGCCGAGCCACTGCGAGGCCACCGAAATGGACAGCGAGGATCCACTGTTCGTGCTCTACACCTCCGGCTCCACCGGCCGCCCCAAGGGAGTGCAGCACAGCACCGGCGGCTATCTGCTGCAAGCGGCCATCACCTTCAAGTACGTCTTCGACTACCAGGACGGCGACATTCACTGGTGCACCGCGGACGTGGGCTGGATCACCGGCCATTCCTACATCGTTTATGGCCCCTTGGCCAACGGCGCGACCACGCTGATGTTCGAGGGAGTTCCCACCTACCCGGACGCCGCCCGCTGTTGGCAGGTGGTGGACAAGCACCAAGTCAACATCTTCTACACTGCGCCCACGGCAATCCGCCAACTCATGGGACAGGGCGATGAATTCGTCAACGGCTCCTCACGAGCCTCCCTGCACCTGCTTGGCACGGTGGGAGAACCCATCAACCCCGAAGCCTGGGAGTGGTACTACCGGGTGGTCGGAGGCGGCCGCTGCCCCATCGTTGACACCTGGTGGCAGACCGAGACCGGGGGCATCATGATCTCCGCGCTGCCAGGCGCCACGCCCCTTAAGCCGGGCAGCGCCACCCGCCCCTTCTTCGGCGTGCGGCCCGCGCTGGTGGACGCCAACGGCCAGATCATCGAAGCGACCGAAGCCACCGGCAATCTCGTGCTCACCAGCTCATGGCCAGGCCAGCTCCGCACCGTTTACGGCGACCATCAGCGGGCCATCGACACCTACTACTCGGCCTATCCGGGCTACTACTTCACCGGCGACGGCGCCCGCCGCGACGCCGACGGCTACTACTGGATCACGGGCCGGGTGGACGATGTCATGAACGTGTCCGGACACCGCATCGGCACAGCGGAAGTGGAGAGCGCCCTAGTGCTGCACGAGCAGGTCGCCGAAGCCGCGGTGGTGGGCTTCCCCCACGACATCAAGGGCGAAGGCATCTACGCCTTCGTCACCCTGATGCACGGCGTCGATGAAAACCTCGATCGGCTAGAGCAGGAACTCATCGACCTGGTGCGCAGCGAAATCGGCCCCTTCGCCAAGCCGGACGCCCTGCAGTGGGCGCCCGGGCTGCCCAAGACCCGCTCCGGCAAGATCATGCGCCGCATCCTGCGCAAGATCGCCGCCAATGACTTGGACAACCTAGGCGACGTGACCACCTTGGCGGAACCCGCCGTGGTGGACGACCTCATTGAAAACCGGGTGGGCTAAGCTGATTCCGCGTAGTTCTCCACTTCCTTCATGCTCAGCTTGATGCGTCCGCGCTGGTCGATGTCGAGCACTACCACGTCCACGTTCTGGCCTTCCTCTAGGTAGTCGGTGACCTTCTCCACCCGCTTGTCGGCGATCTGGGAGATGTGGACCAAGCCGTCCTTGCCCGGCAGGATGTTGACGAAAGCGCCAAACTCCACGATGCGCGCCACCCGGCCGTTGTAGATCTTGCCGATCTCGGCCTCGGCGGTGATCTCCTGGATGCGCGCCACGGCAGCGTTCATGCCCGCGGCGTCCTCGGCGTAGATGCGCACCGAGCCGTCATCGTCGATATCGACGTCGGCGCCGGTCTCATCGACGATGGAGCGAATGGTGGCGCCGCCCTTGCCGATGATGTCGCGGATCTTCTCCTTGGAGACGTGAATCACGGTCATCGAGGGCGCATGCTCCGAAATCTGCTCCCTTGACGCCGAGAGCACCTTGTTCATCTCGCCCAGGATGTGCAGCCGCGCATCAAGCGCCTGCAGCAACGCCTCCTCCATGATGTTCTCGGTGATGCCATCGATCTTGATGTCCATCTGCAAGGCGGTGACGCCCTGTTCGGTGCCAGCCACCTTGAAGTCCATATCGCCGAGATGGTCCTCATCACCGAGGATGTCGGTCAGCACCGCGTAGTCGTTGCCGTCCTTGACCAAGCCCATGGCTACCCCGGCCACTGGGCGCTTGATCGGCACGCCAGCGTCCATCAAGGCGAGGGACGAACCGCAGACGCTGGCCATGGAGCTTGAGCCGTTGGACTCGGTGATTTCCGAGACCACCCGCAGCGTGTACGGGAAATCCTGCTCATTGGGCAGCACCGCGCCCAGCCCCCGGCGCGCCAGGCGGCCATGGCCGATCTCGCGCCGCTTGGGACCGGTCATCATGCCAGCCTCACCCACCGAGTAGGGCGGGAAGTTGTAGTGCAGCAGGAAGTGGTCCTTGTAGGTGCCCGGCAGGCCCTCCACCAAGGCGGCGTCGCGCAGGGCGCCCAGCGTGGTGGTGACAACGGCCTGGGTTTCGCCTCGGGTGAACAACGCCGAGCCGTGGGCCCGCGGCAGCAAGCCGACCTCCACGGAGATCGGCCGCACCGAGCGCAGGTCGCGACCGTCGATGCGCGGCTCGCCGTCCAGCACCCGGCGTCGAACCAAGTTCTTCTCGACCTTGCCGAAAACCTCGGCAACCGCCTCCCGATCAACCTCCCCGGACTCGCCGCCAGCCAACTCCTCGATCACCTGCTCCTTCAGAGCGCCGACCTCGGCCAACCGCCGCACCTTGTCGGTGACCCGGTAGGCATCGCCGAGCCGGCCCTTGGCGACGTTCGACACCCGCTCAACGAGCGCCTCGTCAACCGGTGCCGGGGTCCAATCCCAAGCCGGCTTGCCGGCTTCGGCGGCCAGTGAGCCGACCGCTTCGATCACCACCTGCATCTCCTGGTGGGCGAACAGCACGGCACCGAGCATTTCGTCCTCGGAGAGTTCCTTGGCTTCGGACTCAACCATCAGCACCGCATTGCCGGTGCCGGCAACCACCATGTTGAGCTGCGAGCTCTCCAGCGCCTTGTAGCCTGGGTTGAGCACGTAGCGGTGGTCCTGGTAGCCGACCCGGGCCGCGCCGATCGGCCCGGCAAAGGGAATGCCGGAGAGGGCGAGGGCGGCGGAGGTGCCGATCATGGCGGCGATGTCGGGATCCTGGTCCTTGTCGGCCGACATGACCGTGGCCACCACCTGCACCTCGTTCATGAACCCCTTGGGAAACAGGGGCCGAATGGGCCGGTCGATGAGCCTTGAGGTGAGGGTTTCCTTCTCGGTGGGCCGCCCTTCGCGGCGGAAGAAGCCGCCGGGAATCTTGCCGGCGGCGTAGGTCTTCTCCTGGTAGTTCACCGTGAGCGGGAAGAAGGCGGCGCCAGGGCGCCCCCTCTTCATGCCGACGGCAGTGGTCAGCACCACCGTGTCGCCCATGGTGACGAGCGCCGAGCCGCTCGCCTGGCGGGCAACGCGGCCCGTCTCGATGCGAACCTGCTGGCCGCCATACTGAAATTCTCTTGCTGTTGGATTCAAAATGTTCTCCTTCCAATGCTTTTTTACTGTTGGTAACTCTGCTTTTTGCTAGTTTCGTTGCTGCTAACTCTGCTGCTGTTGACTCTGTGCTTGTTGAGCACCCGCTACCGCCTGAGTTGAAGGCGCTTGATCAGCGCTTGGTAACGCGACCGATCCTTGTCCTTCAAGTAGTCGAGCAGCTTGCGCCGCTGGTTCACCATGCGAATCAAGCCCCGGCGCGAGTGGTGGTCCTTCTTGTGCGCCCGGAAGTGCTCCTGCAACGTGTTGATGTTGGTGGTCAGCAAAGCCACCTGAACCTCAGGTGACCCCGTATCGCCCTGCTGGGTTTGATACGCCTTGATGACCTCCGCCTTGGTTTCGGCTGACAACGCCATGTTTCTTCTCCAAATATGCTCAAGTTAGGTTAAGCAAGGCCCGCCGCGCATATTTGCAGCCAAGCCTTGAGTTTCGGGCCTGCCTTGACAGGGCAGCCACCAATTTCTTAAGGGGTCGAACCGTTCGCCACGCCCCGTCAAGTCTGGCTCACCAACCGGCGAGGCGCGATGCGCCCATCTTCAAGCACCTCGCCGACGCCCAGAAAGCGCTGTGCCGACGTGTTGGCTTCGCGGCATTCGCCGGCCTCCGAAAGCCGCACCCAGCCGCTGGTGGGGGCATGAGGCACCATGACCGGCTGTCCGTTGCGCATATGGTAGGCGGCGGCAGGCGGCAAGTGAACGTCCGGCCATTGGCGCACCGTGCTCGACACCGGCAGCAGGAACGGGTCCAGGGAGCCTTGCGTCCGTGCCTGCTCCAAGGCGTCAAAGGTGACCAGGTCCTGTTCGCCGTAGGGACCGGCCTGCAGGCGGCGCAACGCCGACACATGAGCGCCGCAGCCGAGCCGCTCGCCGAGCTCCTCGGCGATGCAGCGCACGTAGGTGCCCTTGCTGCAGTGAATTTCCAACTCCACCTCGTCGCCCTCGAAGGCAGTCATTTCGTTGGAATAGATGGTGGCGTCACGGGCCTCTCGCTCCACTTCGATGCCTTGACGGGCCAGCTTGTAGAGCGGTTGCCCCTTGTGCTTGATGGCGGAAAACATGGAAGGCACCTGCTTGATTGGGCCGCGAAAATGCGCCAAGGCGCGTTCCACGTCCGTCCGGCGGATGGCAGCCGCAGACCTTGAGCAGACCACCTTGCCGTCAGCATCGCCGGTATCGGTGGCAACGCCGAGCTTGATGCGTGACCAGTATCGCTTGTCGGAGTCGAGCAGGTAGCGCGAGAACTTGGTCGCCTGCCCGAAGCACAACGGCAACACCCCGGTGGCGAGCGGATCCAGGTTGCCGGTATGGCCCACCTTGCGCGCCCCGAACAGGCGCTTGGACTTCTGCACCGCGTCGTTGGAACTCATGGCGGCGGGCTTGTCGAGCACCAGCACCCCATCGACGTCACGCCCCCGGCGGCCACGCCTAGACATCGCCTGCACCTCCCTCGGCAACGGCCTGGTCGATCAGCCGCTCCAGCCGGCGGCCGCGCTCCACCGACTCGTCGTAGTGAAAGCGGGGCTTCGGGGTGGTGCGCATGCGATGGCGCCGGGCGAGCTTGGAGCGGAAATAGCCCGAGGCGCCGTTCAGCACCGCCACCAGCGCCTCCTGATCTTCCGGCGACCCGGACGGCATGGCCGAAACATAGACATCGGCGAAAGCGAGGTCCCGGCTGACGCGCACATCGTTCACGCTGACCATGCCAATACGCGGATCCCGCATCTCGAACTGAATGATTCGGGCGATTTCCTCGCGCGCAAAATCGGCCATGCGCAGATGGAGTCCGGCTTCAGGCATGTGCCGCTGCGCAAGCCTGCCCCCTCAAAGGGCGCGCGCGATCTCTTGCGACTCGAAGACCTCGATGAGGTCGCCAAGCCGGACGTCGTTGTAGTTGCGCACCCCGATGCCACATTCGGTGCCGTGGCGCACTTCGGTGACATCGTCCTTGAAGCGCCGCAAGGACTCGAGCTCGCCTTCGTAGATCACCACGTTGTCACGCAGCACGCGGATGGGCTTGTTCCGATGCACGGTGCCCTCGACCACCATGCAGCCGGCGATCTGGCCCAAACGCGGCGAGTTGAACACGTCGCGCACTTCAGCGACGCCCAGAATCTCCTCGCGCACCTCCGGCGCCAGCATGCCGCTGAGCACTTGCCTGACATCGTCGATCAATTCGTAAATGACGCTGTAGTAGCGCAGATCCACGCCTTCGGATTCGATGATGTCCTTGGCAGCGCCGTCAGCGCGCACGTTGAATCCAAAAACGGCGGCCCCGTAGGTGAGCGCCAAGTTGATGTCGCTTTCGGTAATGCCGCCGACGCCGGAGCCGAGCACATTGACCGCGACTTCATCGTTGCCCAGCTCCGCCAAGGCTTGCACGATGGCCTCCAAGCTGCCCCGCACGTCCGCCTTGACCACCAACTTGAGTACCCGCTTTTCGCCCTCGCCGAGGCTTGCGAACATGTTGTCGAGCTTGGCCGCCTGCTGCATCGCTTGACGCTGCTCCTGGGTCTTGTCGCGGCGAAACTCCGCCAATTCCCGGGCGGAGCGTTCGTCGGTAACCACCGAGAAGGCATCGCCGGCGGCTGGCGTGCCGTTCAATCCGAGCACCTCCACCGGCTCCGAGGGTCCGGCGCTCGCGGCCTGCTCGCCCTGATCGTCGAGCATGGCGCGCACCCGGCCGTGATGCTCCCCGGCGATGATGATGTCGCCCCGCTTCAAAGTGCCGTTCTGGACGAGGATGGTTGACACCGGGCCGCGGCCGCGGTCGAGGCGCGACTCCACCACCACGCCCCGCGCCGAAGCATCGGGCACCGCCTTGAGCTCCAAAATCTCGGCCTGCAGCAGGACCGCTTCGAGCAGGCTGTCAAGGCCTTCGCCAGTCACCGCCGACACGTTGACGAACTGGATGTCGCCGCCCCAAGCCTCCGGTGCCACGTCCTTCGCCGCCAACTCCTTGGTGACCCGTTCCGGATCCGCGCCTTCAAGGTCCATCTTGTTGATGGCGACAACGATTGGCACATCCGCGGCCTGGGCGTGCTGAATGGCCTCCTCGGTCTGCGGCATGACGCCATCGTCGGCGGCGACCACGAGAATGACGATGTCGGTCACCCGGGCGCCCCGTGCCCGCATGGCGGTGAACGCCGCGTGGCCCGGCGTGTCGATGAAGCAGATGCGGCCATGGTCGGTGTCCACGGAATAAGCGCCAATGTGCTGGGTGATGCCGCCTGCTTCGCCGCTGACCACGCGCGTGTGGCGAATCTTGTCAAGCAGCGACGTCTTGCCGTGATCAACATGGCCCATCACCGTCACCACCGGCGGCCGGGGCTCCCCCTCGCCTTCGATGCGCAGGGACTGCTCGAGGGCCTGCTCCATGGCGTCCTCGTGGATGAGCTTCACCTTGTGCCCCATCACCTCGACCACCGTGGTCGCCGTATCCTGGTCGATGGCCTGATTGATGGTCGCCATCAAGCCCAAGTCCATCAGCGTCTTGATGACTTCGCCGGCCTTGACGGTCATGCGCTGGGCGAGTTCGCCAACGGTGATCATGTCGGGCACTTCGACTTCCCGGGCAATGAACTCTGTGGGCTTGAACTCGCCGCCCTGCTGCTCGACCTTGATCGGCGCATGAGCCCGACGGATCTTCCGGCGACCGCGGCGCTCCGACTTCAGCGACAGCTCCCGGCGCCCCGCTCGGCCCTGGCCAAATCCGTCCCGGTTGGCGCGGTCCCGATCCTTGCCCTTGACCCGTTTGCCCGCCTTTTCCGTGGCTTGAACCTTCGCTTGGGCTTCGGCTGCGGCGACCTCCGGGCTAAGCGCTTCCGCGCCAACCCGACTCGTCGGTCGGCTCGGCGGCTCCGCCTGCTTCAGCGCCTTGGCGGCCTGCTCCTCCTGGGCCCGCTGCTCCTCCTCCTTGCGCAGCCGCTCAGCTTCCTCCGCCTTGCGTTCCGCCGCCCGACGAGCCTCCTCTTCCGCCTCCTTGCGCTGCTGTTCCTGATCGCGGATGCGCTGCGCTTCCAGCTCCGCCGCAGTGGGCTCGCGAACCCCTGGGGCAGCGGGCTCCGCAGCCACTTCTTCCGGCTTGACGTAGGTGCGCCGGCGCATCACCTCGACCTTGACCTTGTGGCCAGTGCGGCCTTGGCTCACCGCCTTCACCGTGCCGACCGAACGGCGCTTGAGGCTGATCGTGCCCCGCGGCTTCAGGGTGGCGCCAGCGCCGTGGCTGCTCCGTAGATGGGCGAGCAGATCGTGTTTCTGCTGTTCGGAAACGCTCTCCTGTCCATTGGTGTGGGGCAGCCCGGCATCCGCCATCTGCTTGAGCAGACGCTCCACCGGCGTCTTGACCGTGGCGGCGAGCTCTTCGACCGTAACGTCAGCCATTGACTTTCCCTCGCGCCCCCTAGGCCCCGTTGCCGGCGCCTTCGACGGATTCATCCGCCGCACCGCTTTCCGCTTCCTCGAACCAAGGCGCTCGGGCGGTCATGATGAGTTCCGCCGCCCGCTCCTCGCCAAGATCGTCAATCATCTCCAACAATTCACCCACCGCCAGCTCCGCCAAATCCTCCATGGTGAGGATCTCGTGTCCGGCCAGGCGATAGGCCAATTCGCGCTCCATGCCTGCCATGTTCAGCAGATCTTCAGCGGGCTCGCGGGCCTCCTCGCTGGCAATGGCGCGGGTCAGCAAGGCGTCCCGAGCTCGGTTCTTGAGTTCCTCGACGATTTCCTCATCGAAGCCCTCGATGGCGTTCATTTCCTCCTCGGCAACGTAGGCGACCTCCTCCAGCGTGGTGAAGCCTTCCTCGACCAGCACCGTGGCGACGTTCTCATCCACGGATAGGGACTCCATGAACTCCTCCACCATGCGCACCGCCTCGGCCTCCTGCAGATCGGCCGCTTCCTGCTCGGTCATGATGTTCAGCGTCCATCCAGTCAGGTCGCTCGCCAAGCGGACGTTCTGCCCCCCCTTGCCGATGGCTTGGGCCAGCTTGTCCTCGGCAACGGCGATGTTCATGGTGTGGGCGTCTTCATCGATCTGGATGTAGGCGACCTCCGCGGGCGCCATGGCGTTGATGGTGAGTTGGGCGGGATTGTCGTTCCAAGGCACGATGTCGATGCGCTCGCCCGCCAACTCTCCAGAGACCGCCTGAACCCGGGAGCCGCGCATGCCCACGCAGGCGCCCACTGGATCGATCCGCCCATCGTTGGTGCTGACCGCGATCTTGGCGCGGGAGCCTGGGTCACGCGCGGCGCCGCGAATCTGAATGATGTCCTCCGAAATTTCCGGCACTTCGATCTTGAACAACTCCGCCAGCATCTCCGGGGAGGTTCGGGACAGCATGAGCTGGGGGCCGCGGTTTTCCGGACGCAACTCCACGAGCATGGCCCGCACCCGCTCGCCGATGCGGAAGGTCTCCCTCGGTATAAGACGCTCACGGGTGAGCAGGCCCTCGGCATTGTTGCCGAGATCGACGATGACGTTGTCCCGGCCGACTCGCTTGACGGCGCCACCGACGAGTTGGCCAACCTTGGGGGTGTATTCCTCGAAGACACGAGCCCGTTCCGCCTCGCGCACCTTCTGCACGATGACCTGCTTCGCCGTCTGCGCAGCAATGCGGCCGAACGCCACGGACTCGACGGGCGCCTCAATGGTGTCGCCGATTTCCAGCCCAGCGGCCCGGGGATCCTCCGGCGTGAGCTCAGCGGCCGGGTTGAGGGGCTCCTCGAGTTGCTCCACGTCCACCACTGTCCATACCCGGAACGTCTCGTAGTCGCCGGTTTCCCGGTCGATGGCAACGCGGAACTCCGCGTCCTCGTCGTACCGCCGCTTGGTGGCGCTCGCCAAGGCGCTTTCCATGGCGTCAAAAATGACCTCCTTGGAAACGCCCTTTTCCAGCGATGCCCCTTCGATGGCCTGAAAAATCTCTTTCGTCATGCTTCCGTCACCGCGCCCACTCGTTGGTCTGATGCATCGCCTCGTTAGTCAAACGTCGGTACCACCCTGGCCCGTTGGACGTTTTCCAATGGCAACACATACTCCTCATCCTCAATCCGCACCAGCGCTTGGCCGTCCTCGACGCCGGCCAACAGCCCGACGAACCGCTTGCGGCCTTCAAACGGGAAGTTCAGCCGAACATCCACGGTTTCACCGACGTGGCCGACGTACTGCTCCGCGTTGAACAGAATGCGGTCGAGCCCGGGTGACGACACCTCCAAGTCGTAGCTGCCACCGATCACGCCCTCAACTTCCAAAACGTCACCGAGGTCGTGGCTTACCTGCTCGCAATCGCTGATCGACACGCCGCCGGGTTTGTCGATGTAAACGCGCAGCCGCGACCGCTTGCCCGCCGCCTGGTACTCCACGCCCCAAATGGCGCAGCCAGTCGCCGCAACCGTCACTTGCGCAAGCTCACTAATCTTCCGTTCCGTTCGATTCACAGTCCACCAACAAAAAATGGGCTAGACCCCTTGGCCACGCCAGCTCCAATCGCAAAGGCCGCCGCAGCTTACGGGTCACGCCCATCTTCAAAATCAGCCCAACGAACACAGGCGACCTCGCCTTACGGGCAAGCCACCTCAAGGACCGCCATCACCGGCCCCGCCGCCCTAAGTCACCTATGGCGGCGAAACCTACTAAAAGGCCCCGGCCAAAAAGGCCCGAAACCGGGCCTTTCCGCATAGGGGCCTTATTGGCGCGCCACCTTAGCCCATCAGCAGGACAGCGCACCTGCATCCTTTGGTAGCGGGGGCAGGATTTGAACCCACGACCTTCGGGTTATGAGCCCGACGAGCTACCAGACTGCTCCACCCCGCATCAGCAAGGGAGCGGATTATAGGGACGCACCACCCGCCCTGCAAGCCTTTGGCACCCTCTGTTGTTGGCTGTGCTGGCGCCCTTGATGGGGCTTGGGGTGCGGGCATCCGGCACCTTTAAGGCTCCCCTGCATCCTCCAATTCCCGCACAGCGCACCCGCCTGGCGTGCCGGATGCCCGCACCCCAAGCCCCATCGAACCTGAATCCAACTGAATGGTGGTGCCGAAGGCGAGACTCGAACTCGCACGGGCTTACGCCCACTACCCCCTCAAGGTAGCGCGTCTACCAATTCCGCCACTTCGGCACTGTTGCGCGATGACTTCCTGACCGCGCCGTTCCACGGACTTACACGTCAGGAATGCCCGAATCTAGTTCCTCGTCGTCGGAAGTCAATGGCTCGGAGGACTCGACCGGATCGGCAACGATGGGCACGCCAACGTCCTGCATCCCGGCGGCCCGCTCCTTGGCGAACCAAGCCAAGCCAAAGGAAATCACGAAAAAGCTGACCGCCAGCCAAGCCGTGGCCTTGACCAGAAAGGATGCGGAGCCGCTGCTGCCGAACATCGTGTTCGACGCCCCGGAGCCAAACGCCGCCCCCGCATCCGCCCCGCGGCCCTGCTGCAGAAGCACCAAGCCGCCTAAAGCCAGTGCGACCAGCACCAACAGCATCATCAACACGGTTTCAAATGTCGTCATGTCCACGGTTGTCACCCCTATCCTGTCTTCGCTGCCCGCCTTCGGCCCTCAAACGGCTGCCGCCACTATGGCGAGAAAGCTCTCCGCCTGCAACGAGGCGCCGCCGATCAGCCCACCGTCTATGTCCGGCTCGCTAAACAACGCCGCGGCATTATGCGGGTTGACGCTGCCGCCGTATATCACCCTGATCGACTCGGCCAACGCGCCGTCCGCGGCGGCGATGGTCTCCCGGACCAAGCGGTGCATGGCTGCCGCTTGGTCCGGCGTCGCCGTCTCGCCGGTGCCGATGGCCCAAACCGGCTCGTAGGCCACCGCGCCCTGGGCGACGCCATCGACGCCAACGGCCTCGATCACCGCCTGAACCTGCCTGGCCACAACCGCTTCCGCCTCGCCGGCCTGCCGCTCTGCCAGCGTCTCGCCAACGCAGAGAATGGGCCTGAGGCCGGCGGCCAGCGCCGCACCAAACTTAGCCGCCACCAGCGCATCGCTCTCGCCATGTTCGCTACGGCGTTCGGAATGCCCGGTCAGCGCCCAACGTCCACCGAGTTCGGCAATCATGGCACCGGAAACCCCGCCGGTATGGGCGCCCTGCGCCGCCGGATGCAGATCCTGGGCGCCCGCTTCGACGCCCGTATCCCGGACCCCATCGGCAAATTGACCCAGATAGGCCACCGGCGGGAAAACCAACACTTCCAACTCCGCGCCAAGACGCGCGCAGCGCAACGCTTCGCAGAAGCCAGCCACGGCCTCCCGCGACCCATGCATCTTCCAATTGCCGGCAACGATTGAACGGCGCACTGCTTTTTCTTGATCGCGGGACGAGCCGCTATTTTACCCCTAAACCGCTTTTTCGATGACCACCGCGAATTCCTCGGCGATGGCGGCCACGTCCTCTGAGTCGTCGCCCTCGACCATCACCCGCACCACGGGTTCCGTGCCGGAAGGACGGATCAACACACGGTAGTCATCGCCCAGCGCCCGTTCCCTTTGGCGCAGGGTCGGGGCTGCCCGTTCGCAGACGCTCGCGGTGGGCGCGCCGTCCACCGCCACGTTGACTATCGCCTGGGGCAGCTTGGTCATGCCCTGCTTGAGATCGTGCAGGGCCTTGCCCGCCTCCACCATGAGCACGAGGGCCTGCAAGGCGGAGACGATGCCATCGCCGGTGGTCGTCAAGTCCAAGCAGAGGAGGTGGCCGGAGGATTCACCGCCCAAGCTCCAGCCCTTCCGACGCAACAGCTTGAGCACGTAGCGGTCGCCCACAGCGGAGCGGGCGAAAGGAATGCCCAAGCGCGCAAGCGCCCGTTCCAAGCCCCGATTCGACATGACCGTGCCGACCACGCCACCCTGCAGCACACCTTGGCGCTGCCGATGGCTGGCGATTAGGTAAAGCAACTCATCGCCATCAACGACCTCGCCCTTGGCATCGACCATGACAACCCGATCGCCGTCGCCGTCGAAGGCAATGCCTAGGTCGGCACCCGATTCCCGCACCTTCCCCACCAAGTGCTGCGGATGGGACGAGCCGCGGCCCGCGTTGATGTTGAAGCCGTTGGGGGAGGCGCCGACCACGGTGATTTCCGCGCCGAGTTCCTCGAACACCCCAGGCGCCACGTGATAGGTGGCGCCATGGGCGCAATCAAGCACGATGCGCAGGCCATGCAGGCGAAAGCCGCGGCCGGCCGTGGCCTTGCAGAATTCGATGTAGCGTCCGGCGGCGTCCTCGATTCGGGACGCCCGGCCGAGCCGGTCCGAGGGGGCGCAGACCATCTCGACGCCCAACTGCCCCTCAATCTCCGCTTCGACGCCGTCACCAAGCTTGTTGCCGTCGCCGTCAAAGAACTTGATGCCGTTGTCGCCGTAAGGATTGTGGGAAGCGCTGACGACGATGCCCGCGTCGGCCCGCAGCGTGCGGGTCAGATAGGCCACCGCCGGGGTCGGCATCGGCCCCATGAGGCTCACGTCCGCCCCCGCGGAGACTAGGCCCGACTCCAGCACCGACTCCAGCATGTAGCCGGATATGCGCGTGTCCTTGCCAATGAGGATGTGGCTGCTGCCTTGGCGGGCGAACACCTTGCCCACCGCCCAGCCGAGGCGCAGGCAAAACTCCGGGGTGATGGGAAAACGCCCGACCGCGCCGCGGATGCCGTCGGTCCCGAAAATGGGGGGATTGCTAATGTTCTTCAGCCGGGCCGCCAATGGCGGGCTCCGGGGAGCCGGACTTGCTGCCCTTGCCCGTCTTGGGCGATTTCGGCTGCCGGGGCTTGGCACCGGCCATGATGTCGTCGATCTGCTCAGGCAGCAGGGTTTCGAACTCGATCAGCGCATTGGCCATGAGGTGCAGCTTGTCTTCGTTCTCCGTCAGCAGCCGGTTGGCCTCGCCGTAGCAGTCGTCAATGATTCGGCGCACTTCCTCGTCAATGGCCTGGGCAGTCTGTTGCGAATGGGGCTTGGGCTTGACGCCCGCCGACATGCCAAGGAAGACCTCGCCGTCATCCTCGTCGTACATCAGGGGGCCGAGCTTCTCCGACAGCCCCCACTTGGTGACCATGTTGCGCGCCAGCCCGGTGGCGCGCTCAATGTCGTTGGAGGCGCCCGTGGTGACGAAATCGGAACCCAGGATCATTTCCTCGGCGATGCGTCCGCCAAACAGGCCGCAGATCTGCGCCTTGATGCGCTGGCGGCTCAGGCTGTAGCGGTCCTCCTCCGGCAGAAACATGGTCACGCCCAACGCCCGGCCCCGAGGAATGATGGTGACCTTGTAAACCGGGTCATGGCCGGGCACCAGCTTGCCGACGATGGCGTGGCCCGCCTCATGGTAGGCGGTGTTGCGCTTCTCCTCATCGGACATGACCATGGACCGCCGCTCGGCGCCCATCATGATCTTGTCCTTGGCGGACTCGAACTCCACCATCTCCACCAGGCGCTTGCCGGCCCTAGCGGCGAACAGCGCCGCCTCATTGACCAGGTTGGCGAGGTCGGCGCCGGAAAAGCCTGGCGTGCCACGCGCGATGATGCTCGCCTCCACGTCGTCGGAGAGCGGCACCTTGCGCATGTGAACCTTCAAAATCTGCTCACGCCCACGAATGTCCGGCAGGCTGACCACCACTTGCCGGTCAAAGCGCCCGGGACGCAGCAAGGCAGGGTCGAGCACGTCCGGGCGGTTGGTGGCGGCGATGACGATGATGCCGTCGTTGGGCTCAAAGCCGTCCATTTCCACGAGCAACTGGTTGAGCGTCTGCTCGCGCTCGTCATGCCCGCCGCCCAAGCCAGCGCCGCGATGCCGGCCCACTGCGTCGATCTCGTCAATGAAGATGATGCAGGGCGACTGCTTCTTGGCCTGTTCGAACATGTCGCGCACCCTCGATGCGCCGACGCCAACGAACATTTCCACGAAATCGGAGCCGGAAATCGAAAAGAAGGGCACCTTGGCCTCGCCGGCGATGGCCTTGGCGAGCAGCGTCTTGCCGGTGCCCGGCTGGCCCACCATGAGAATGCCGCGCGGAATGCGCCCGCCCAAGCGTTGGAACTTGCTCGGATCACGCAGGAACTCGACCAGCTCCTGGACGTCCTCCTTGGCCTCATCCACCCCGGCAACATCGGCAAACGTGGTCTTGATCTGGTCTTCGGAAAGCAGCCGCGCCTTGCTCTTGCCGAATGACATCGGGCCGCCCCGGCCACCAACGCCGCCCTGCATCTGCCGCATGAAGAGCAGAAACACGCCGATGATGATGAGAATGGGGAAGCTCGCGATCAGCAATTGCGCCCAAAAGCTTTGCTTCTCGGGCTCCTTGCCCTCAATGACCACGCTGTGGTTGTAAAGATCGTCCAACAGTTTTTGGTCATAGAGGTCAGGCCGGATGACGCGGAAGTTCTCCCCCGACTTGCGCGTGCCGTCGATCACCAACCCGTCGATGGTGACCTCGTGCACGTCGCCCATGCGAACGAGTTCGATGAACCGGGAGTAGCTGAGCTTCTCAGGCCCGGGCTTGACGCTGAAGTTGTTGAACACCGTCAGCAGCACAGCGGCGATAATCAACCACAGCAGCAGATTTTTTCCCATGTCGGACAAGGGGTTGCCTCACTTCGGAGCTTGTGCGGCCCACTGCGGCCGAGCGGCTCCGCCTAACGTCATTGCATAACCGAACAAAGCCTACACCACCGGGCTGCAACTCGCCAATGGCGAAAGTCGCACAAACGCATGAGCCCGTCCCAATATTGGGATCCGCGGATAGAATTCAAGCATCGAAATCCAAGGACACCGCGCCTGGCAGCGGATGGCTCTGGCAACTGAGGATGTATCCTGCCGCCACCTCCTCGTCGGTGAGCGCGTGGTTGACGTCCATGTCCACCTGCCCTTCGAGCAGGCGCGCCTTGCAGGTCGCGCAGACACCGTCCTTGCAGGAGAACGGCAGTTCAATGCCGAGGGCGCGGGCCCGGTCAAGCAGGTTCTCGCCATCGCATTCGAGGTCGAATCGATGGCGGCGCCCTTGGAACCGGATGGCCACCTGGCAGAGCCGGCTGCCGTAGCGGCTGGCCCGCTCCTCCTGCTTTCTCACGCGGCGGGCGGCATCTTCGGCGGAGGCCGAAAAGAGCTCCACGTGAATGCGCGCCCTGGCCACGCCCTCCCCCCGCAGCCCGCGGGCGACCTCCGATACCATGGACTCCGGCCCGCACAGGAAAAAGTCGTCGAAGCTCTCTAGCGGCAGCAGGCGCTTGATGAACTCCGCGCCCTTGGCGTTATTGATGCGGCCATTGAACAGGTCGTTGTCCTGCAGTTCCTCGCTGAACACGGCAATGAAGTGCAAGCGGTCCATGTATCGATTCTTGAGGAACATCAGGGCGTCCCGGAACATCATCGAGGCAGTGGTCTTGTTGCCGTAGAGCAGGGTGACTCGGTTGCCCGGATGGCGGTCCAGCGTGGCCCGCGTGATCGACAGGATCGGCGTGATGCCGCTGCCGGCGGCGATGCACAGGTAGTGGACGCCGTCGAGACGGCTTGGGTCGCGGGTGAACAGCCCCTGGGGCTCCGCCACCGGCAACCGATCACCAGCCGCCAAGCTCCGGTTGGCGTAGCCGCTGAAGCGACCGTCGGCCAGGTGCTTGATGCCCACTTCAAGGGGTTCGCCGGGCAGGCTGCAGATGGAGTAGGCCCGGGTCAGCTCCTCGCCGGCGATGGTCGCGGTGAGGGTGAGGTACTGGCCGGGCTCGAAGTCAAACCGGCCCTTGAGCCCCTCCGGCACGGCGAAGCGCACCCGTACCGCCTGCTCCGTTTCCGGAACAACCGCCGCCACCTGGAGTTCGTGAGTGCTCACCTCCCGCTTTGCGCTCCTATTCAAGAGTCTTGAAGTGGTCGAAGGGTTCCAGGCAGCTTCGGCAACGATAGTGGGCCTTGCAGGCAGTCGATGCGAATTCGCTGACCAACGCCGTCTCGGCGCTGCCGCACGCCGGGCAGCGCACCGCGCCAGGGACCGGCGGCGCAATGCCGCCCGCCTGCAACTGGGCGCAGGCGGCGCGACTCATCAGCGCGGTGGACCAAGGCGGGCGGGTCTCCTCGACGATCTCGAACCCTTGGCAGCCGGCGTCCCGCAAACAGGCGGCGATGTCCTCCCGGATCACCGCCAACGCCGGGCATCCGGAGTAGGTGGGCGTGATGGTGACGGTCAGGCCACCGCCGCCTTCCCGCACCTCGCGCAGCACACCCAAGTCCCAGATGCTCAGTTCCGGCACCTCCGGATCGCGCACCGCGTCGAGCAGCGAGTAGAGTTCCTCGTGCGGCGAGGCCTGCCGACGCGCCCATCGGGCCGCGTACTCCGGGGTCTCCAGGGGGATGGCCGGTTTGGATGCAGTCACCAGCGCGCTCCCGGATGGCTGCGGTGCAAATGCTGCATTTCCGCGAGCATGGGGGCCAAGTGTTCGGTATGCAGACCTTGACGTCCGCCATCGACCCCCCAATCCGCCGACGGCGGCGCAAGCGTGGCCTCTTCCAAGGTGGCCGTCACCGACTCAAGCCACGGCGTGCGCAAAGCGGCCCGATCCGGCAAAACGCCGGTCGCAACCAAGCCGGCTTCCGCTTCAACCGGCGCGAAAAGCTCAGCCTGATAGCCCCAGAGATCCTCCAACGCCTGCTGCATCCGGCGGCGGCTCTCCGCGGTGCCATCGCCCAGCCGCACCATCCAAGCAGCGGATCGGCGGCGGTGGTAGAGCGCCTCCTTGCGGGCCTTGGCGGCAATGCCGGCCAAGTCGGGGTCGGCGCTCGCGGACAGTTGCTCCAAGTGGAGCGCATCGAACGCATCGACCAGGAACTGGCGGGCGCAAGCTGAGGCGAAGTCCGCACAGGGCAACTCATAGATCAGCAGATTGGTGAACGCTCGGGCGTCCCGCTGGAAGGCGTAGGCATCTTCGTCGCAGCCACCGAGTTGCCCGGCGTAGCCGTAGAGGAGGCGGGCGCGGCCGAGAAAGTCCAGGGCCGTGTTGGCCATCGCCAAATCCTCTTCCAGCCACGGCGACTTGCCGCACCAAGCCGCGAGCCGCTGGCCGAGCACCAAGGCGTCATCGCCCAAGCCGACGACCGCCTCCAGCAGGCTCACGGGCCCCGGACCTCGTCGGGCAACTCAAGCGCCTCCAACGGGTTCACAGGCCCTTCACCTCATTGGGCAATTCATAAAAAGTCGCATCCCGATAGGGCTTGCCGTCGGCTGGGTCGAAGAAGGCCGGCGCGTCGTCCTCCTGCGAAGCGGTGATGTCCGACGAGCGCACCACCCAGAGGCTCACCCCCTCCCGGCGGCGGGTGTAGATTTCCCGGGCGTACTGCAGCGCCAGCTCCGCATCCTCGGCCCGCAAGCTGCCCGCATGTTGATGCTGAAGGCCGCGCCGAGGGCGCACGAAGACTTCAAACAACGGCATCCGGCGGCCTTTCAACGCGGATCCGTGCCAACGCCAACCCGTGCGCCCCGCGCCCGAGCCTTTGCGGCGTGCGCTTCGACCGCCTCCCTAACCCAGGCGCCGTCTTCCCGCACGCGCCGGTGATGGGCAAGCCGTTGCCGGTTGCAGGGGCCGTCCCCGGCCACCACGCGGTGGAACTCATCCCAATCGATGGGGCCGATGCGGTAGTGGCCGCTGCCATCGTCCCAAGCCAAGTCGGGATCGGGAATGGTCAGGCCCAGGACCTCCGCCTGGGGCACCGCTTGGTCGATGAACTTCTGGCGCAGCTCGTCGTTGCCGTGACGCTTGATCTTCCAAGCGAAGGACTGGGAGCTGTGGACCGACTCGGCATCCGGCGGCCCGAACATCATCAAGGTCGGCCACCACCAGCGGTTCAGGGCGTCCTGGGCCATGGCCTTTTGCGCGGCAGTGCCCCGCGCCAGCGTCAGCATGATGTCGTAGCCTTGGCGCTGGTGAAAGCTCTCCTCCTTGCAGATGCGCACCATGGCTCGGGCGTAAGGGCCGTAGGAACAGCGCTGCAGGGGAATCTGGTTGACGATCGCGGCACTGTCCACCAGCCAGCCGATGGCGCCGATGTCCGCCCAGGTGAGCGCCGGGTAGTTGAAGATGGAGGAGTACTTCGCCCGGCCCTCCTGCAAGGCATCGATCATTTCGTCGCGGCTGGCGCCCAAGGTCTCGGCAGCGCCGTAGAGGTAGAGGCCATGCCCGCCCTCATCCTGCACTTTGGCCAGCAGGATGAGCTTGCGCTTGAGCGATGGTGCCCGGGTGATCCAGCCACCCTCCGGCTGCATGCCGATCACTTCCGAGTGGGCATGCTGGGAGATCTGCCGGATCAGCGTGCGCCGATAGCCGTCTGGCATCCAGTCCTTCGGCTCGACGCGCTCGTCCCGCTTAATGCGCTGCTCAAAGCGCTCCTGGGCATCGCGCGACTGGTCCGCAGGTTCGGCCATCGAATTGTCCTAAGGGCAGTCTGACGAGTGGTCAGAATAGCTCAAAACCGGACGAAGTTAGCCGACGTTGATGCCTCCATTCGGATAGAGTGTCTGCCCGGTGAAGTAGGACGACTCGTTGCTGGCCAGGAACAGCGCCGTGCTGGCCACTTCAGAGGGTTGGCCGAAGCGTTGCATGGGCGTCATCGCCATCACCATTTCCACGCCTTCGGGGTCCTGGCGGACGCCCGCGGTCATAGGCGTTTCGATAAAGCCGGGACCGATGGCGTTGACGCGGATGCCGTGGTCCGCGAGTTCGCGGCCCAGCACTTGGGTCAGCATGATCACGCCCGCCTTGGAGACGCTGTACTCAGCCGCCCCGGCCAACGGCACCCGTCCGGCGACCGAGGCGATGTTGATGATCGAGCCGGGGCTGCCCAAGCCAATCATGGCTTGGGCCGCGGCCCGGGCGGTGAGCATCACGCCGGTCAGGTTGATGTCAATGACCTGGCGCCAGTCGGCGGGTGGCTTGTTGACCAGGTAGTTGGTCTCCGGGTCGTCGATGCGCACCGTCACTTGGCCGCTGACGTAGCCCGCGCTCGAGACGCCCGCCGCGGCCAGCACAACGTCAAGCCGGCCGAAGGCATCGACCGCGTGGCGCATCAGCGCCTCGGTTTTTTCTTCGTCGGTGACGTCCAACTCAAAGAACTCAACCTGCTGCCCGGTTTCGGCAGCGATCGCCGCAGCGGTTTCCTCGCCAGCCCGCTCGTTCAAGTCGGCAAGCACCAGATCGGCGCCCTCCGCCGCAAACCGTTCCGCCGACGCCCGGCCCAAGCCGCTCGCACCACCGGTTATGACCGCCACTTGGCCCTTGAGCTTTGAGTCCATGAAGATTCCTCCCGTGTTTCCTTGCCAAAGCAATGCGCGCATCATAGGCCAGTTGTGGTCCATTAGTGCGTTTCGGCTTGAATGAAGGCAAGATAGCCGCCTTTGACTGATCGGTTCCTCCGTGTCCCAGCATCACAGGCTCATCGTTCTTGGCTCCGGCCCCGCGGGTTACACGGCCGCCCTCTATGCCGCCAGGGCCAATCTCAAGCCGGCGCTCATCACCGGGATCGAGGTGGGGGGTCAACTCACCACCACGACGGAGGTCGAGAACTGGCCTGGGGGGCATGCGGCCTTGCAAGGGCCGGAGTTGATGATGCAGATGGCCGAGCATGTCGAGCGTTTCGACGCCACCATCGTCAACGACCAGATTCACGCCGCCGACCTCGGCGTGCAGCCCTTCGAGCTGACCGGCGACCGGAGCCTCTACACGAGCGATGCGCTCATCATCGCCACCGGGGCATCCGCCCGGTACCTGGGCCTGCCTTCGGAGGAGGCCTACAAGGGCCGCGGGGTGAGCGCCTGCGCCACCTGCGACGGCTTCTTCTACCGTGGTCACGACGTGGCCGTCATCGGCGGCGGCAACACGGCGGCCGAGGAGGCGCTCTACCTGTCCAACATCGCCAGCAAGGTGACCCTGGTGCATCGCCGCGACGAAATGCGGGCGGAGAAGATCCTGCAGGATCGCCTATTCGCCCGCGGCAACATCGAGCCGGCCTGGCACCACACCTTGGCCGAGGTGTTGGGCGACGAATCAGGCGTCACCGGCATCCGCATCCGTTCGACGCTGAGCGATAACGAGCGGCGAATCGATCTGGCCGGCGTCTTCATCGCCATCGGCCATACGCCGAACACCGGGATTTTCGAAGGTCAGCTCGACATGGACGGCGGCTACATCAAGGTGTCGAGCGGCCTGAACGGCAACGCCACCGCTGCCAGCGTGCCCGGCGTCTTCGCCGCCGGCGACGTGGCCGACCAAATCTACCGCCAAGCTGTCACCTCCGCCGGCTTCGGCTGCATGGCGGCCCTCGACGCGGAGAAGTACTTGGATGCGTTGGATTAGCGCATCAAACCCGCCCTCGAACCGGAATCAGCGCTCCGTGGATGTCGGCCGCCGCATCGGAGCCCAGAAAGCAGATCACTTTAGCGAGGCTCTCGGGGGCCACCCAAGCGCTGTGGTCGGCCTTCGGCATGTCAGCCCGATTGCGCGGCGTGTCGATCAGGCTCGGCAGCACGGCGTTGACGTTGACCCCTTGACGGCGCACCTCTTCGGAGGCCGCCTCGGTGAGCCGCATCACCACCGACTTGGCCGCCGTGTAGGCGCCCATGGACGCCAAGCCCTGCAAGGCGCCCAAGGCACCGACGTTGACGACGCTGCCCCGGCCCCGCGCCACCAATCTCGGCAGGGTTGCGCTAAGCATGTTGCGCAGCGTGGTGACGTTGATGTCGAACAGGTCGCTCCAGTGGGCGTCCGTGATTTCAAATACCTTCGGCCCCATGTCGAAGCCGCCCGCGATGTTGCAGACGACGTCGAACTCGCCGATGCCCGCAATCGCTTCGGCCACGGCGGCGGCATCGGTGAGATCGAGTTCGAGACGTACGCCGGAACCGTCGGCGAACCCCGCCGCCACGTCGATCAGGACCGTCCGCGCCCCCTGCGCTTCGCACTCCTGGGCCACCGCCGCGCCCAGAACGCCTGCGGCGCCGGTGACAATCGCTGTTTTGCCCGCCAAGCTCATAAGCCTGCTCCATAGCTGCCAAACCACGGCATTTTAACTTAGTGGGTTGACAGAGCACTTGCCCCAATTCGGCGCGCAGTCCGTTCGTGGTGTATGGTGAAAACCCTATGCCAGACCCCTCCGGTTACGCCAACGCCGCACACCGGCAGCCCAAGACCCACCTGGCCGCGTGGCTCTGTCTGCTGGCCGCCCTCGGTGGCGGCATCGCGCTGCAAAATCCAGCCGTAGCCCTGTTGGGCGGGTTGCTCATTCGTCTTGGTCTTGATGTCAACCCCGTCAGGCGGGGCATGCGGCTCGGCGCGATCAGCTTGCAGACTGCCGTGGTGCTGCTGGGGCTTACCTTGGGCTTCGACCGGATGGTAAGCGTTTCCGCTGACTATGGCGTGACCGTGGCTGCCTACGTGCTGACGACGCTCCTTTTGGGATGGGCGTTTGCGCGACTGATCCGCAGCGACCGGGTCGAAACCTCCTTGCTGACCAGCGGCACGGCGATCTGCGGCGCGACCGCCATCGCCACGCTCGCACCCGTGGTCGGCGCCAGGCCGCACCAGTTGGCGGCGGCAACCGGCATTGTCTTCCTGCTCAATGCCGTGGCCTTGTTCACGTTTCCGGCCATCGGCGGCTGGCTTGAACTGAGCCAGGAGACTTTCGGCGCTTGGGTGGCGCTGGCCATCCACGATACGAGTTCGGTGGTCGCAACCGCCGCAATCTACGGCGACGAGGCCGCCGCAGTGGCCACCACGGTCAAGCTTGGGCGCGCGCTGTGGCTGATTCCGCTCGCCTTCGCGGCGAGCCTGCTGTTCGCCAGGTGCGAAGCGAAACTGCGGGTTCCGCCTTTCATTCTGCTGTTCGTCGCCGCCGCCGCGGTCGGTGGCGCCGTCGAATTCGGTGAGCAGATTACGCAAGGCATCGGCTTCGTCAGTAAAACCCTGCTGGTGATCGCACTTGGCCTGATCGGTTTGGAACTCGACCGGGCGAGCCTTGGCAAGCTGTCGCTGTCCAGCCTCGTCCTAGGCGTCGGCCTGTGGCTGGCCGTCGTGCCCCTGGCCCTTATGCTGGTGCTGTTCAGATAGCATAAACATATGGCCAATCGGTCTTATCCAAATCGACCTCTTGGCGCTAAGTTTCGCTCTCATGAATCCGCTCAGAATTCGTTTGGACCGCGCCAGCCTGCTGGCCGTGGCCGTTTTCCTCGCCTACCTGCTCGCTCCCGTCTGGGCCAGCTAGCCCGGTCACACGGGCAACTGCCCCAATCAGAACTTGATCGCGGAGTTCCGCGTAGCGGAACTCCATACGCGCCCGTAGGGCGCGCGGCCGCTAGGCCGCGCTTGCACCCGCCGCAGCCCGCCATCCATAATCCGGCGCTTGGGGCGAGGAGGGACCATGCGCCGGGTTCACACGTTTTGCAGGATATGCGAGCCGCACTGCGCCTTGGTGGCGGAAGTGGATGAAGGGCGGATTCGGCTGCTGCCGGATCGCGAGCATCCCGTGCATCGCGGCTTCGCCTGCCACAAGGGGCTGAAGTTCACGGAAGTCCACGACGACCCGGATCGGCTGAATCATCCACGCCGGCGCACTAGCGCCGGGACCTTTGAGAACATCGCCTGGCCCGAAGCCCTCAAGGACATCGCCGAGCGGCTGTCGATCCTATCCGACACCCACGGCCCGGAGTCCATCGGCGTATATTTCGGCAATCCCTTGGGATTCAACAGCACCGGCCGGGACACCGCGCGCAAGTTCGCGCGGGCCTTGGGCGTACGTTACGCATTCGGCTCCGGCACCCAAGACTGCGCCAACAAGTTCGCCGCCTCCGAGGCGGTGTTCGGCACCGTGAACCTGCACCCCATCCCCGACTTCGAGCATACCGACCACCTGCTCGTGATCGGCGCCAATCCACGCATCTCGCACATGAGCTTCGTGCAGATGGCAGACGCCATGGGGGCGCTGCGCGGCATCGTGGAGCGCGGCGGCACCGTGCGTCACATCAATCCGCGGCGCACCGAGTCGGTCTCGCCCGCCACCGGCGACGTGGTGCGCATCAAGCCGGATACGGACCTCTACCTGCTCGCCGCCATGATTGACGAGACGCGCCGCCAAGGTTGGGTCGATCGGGACGTCCTTGCACGGTACGGCGAGCGGGTCGATGAGCTGTTCGCCTTCACCGCCCGCTTTCCGGCCGAGCGGGCAGCGCCCGTGGTCGGCCTTGAGGCCGATGCCATCCGGGCGCTGGCGCGGGAGTTCGCCACCGCCAAGGCGGCCAGCATTCACGTCTCCACCGGCGTCAACATGGGACGCCAAGGCACCCTCGCCTATTGGCTGGCGCAGATGCTGAGCCTGGTCACCGGCAATCTCGGGCGGCGCGGCGGCAATCTCTACTCGCCCGGCTACTTTCCAGCAGCCACGGTGGGCCTGCGGCGGGCCGAGGACCCGTTCTTCGAGACCGAGTTCGGCCCCCTGCGCACCGTCGCCGGCAACCTGCCCGCCAACCTGCTCGCGGAGCACATTGAGTCCGGAAAGGTCAGGGCGCTGATCGTCATGGCCGGCAACCCGCTGCTGTCCGTGGGTGGGGGACCGCGCCTGCGTCGCGCCTTCGAGCGCCTGGAACTGTGCGTCGTGATCGACATCTATCCGAGCGCCACCGCCGAACTGGCCGACTACGCGCTCCCGGCCACCGATTGGCTGGAGCGGGCGGACCTGAATTCCCTGTCGCCGGGCTTCCAACCCAAGCCCTTCGTGCAACACACGGAGGCCGTGGTGGCGCCGAAATTCGAGCGGCGGCCGGAGTGGTGGATGTTGGCCAGCCTCGCCGAGCGCCTTGGCCTGCCGCTGCCGGTCAAGCCGGATGGCACGGGCGTAAACGCCCGCCACGACCGGCAACTGGCCGCTGCCGACCTCTCCCGGGAGCGGCTGCGCCAGAGCCCGTCGGGGACCGCGGTGCTGCCCCCGCCGACGCCGGAAGCCTTGTTTGAAATCGGCGTGCAAAACCCCGGCGGGCGCATCGACTGCTGCCCGCCCCTGTTCGAGAAGGCCCTGCAACGGGCCGATGAACTGTTCGATGAACTGCTCGCGGAACCCGACAATCAATTGAAGTTGATCACCCGACGCACCAACACGATGCTGAATAGCTGGTTCGCCAACCTGCCCTCCCTCAAACGCGACTATGCGCTGGACAATCCTCTGTACATGAACCCGGAGGACGCCGAGCGCCTGGGCTTGGCGGCGGCCGCTGAAGTGCGGGTCGAAAGCGCCAGCGGCGCGGTCATCGCCACCCTTGCGCTCGACGACTCCCTGCGTCCCGGCGTGGTGGCGATGACTCACGGCTGGGGACACGGGGCGAGCCCCGCCTTGCAAGTGGCGAGCAACCATCCAGGGGTCAACGTCAACGCCTTGCTGCCCTCCGGGGTGGGCAGCTTCGAGCCCTTGAGCAATCAAGCCCACATGACCGGCATCCCGGTCGAGGTGCGGGTGGCGTGATTTTCGTGATCGCGGGGAAAGGCTGCCACATGGCTCAACTTTGCGCCCGGCGCCCGCCCTTGCGCTGGCCTACAGCGTTCTTTCGTTAGCATTGTCCGCCACAACCGACCCCTACACCCATCGACCGGGCGAGCAGCGCACGCCGCCGGTCGGATTTCGCAGTCGCCTGCGTCACCTAGGCCCGGGCATCGTCATCTCCGGCACCATCGTCGGCTCCGGAGAAATTCTGCTCACCTCAAGCCTCGGCGCCCAAGCGGGCTTCCTGCTGCTCTGGTGGGTGCTGCTGTCGTGCTGGAGCAAGTCCATCGTGCAGGCCGAGTTGGCGCGCTACATCATCATTTCCGGGGACACCTACCTGCGCGCCCTGAACCGCCTGCCCGGACGCATTGCAACCCGGCACGGCGGCATCGCATGGCCCATCCCCTTGGGCTTGCTGGGCTTTATACCCTCCCTACTCACCATGGGCGGCATCGTCGGCGGCGCCAGCCAGGGGCTGCAATTGCTGATCGGCTTCGACCCAGTCACCAACACGGCCATCGTCGCCTTGGCCGTCATGGCCGTGCTGGGCACCGGCGCCTACCTGCGCTTTGAGCGCTCGATGATCGCCTTGGTGATGAGCTTTACAGTCATCACCCTGGTCTGCGCCATCACGATGCAGTTTTCCGACTACGCGGTGAGCCTGCCCGACGTGGCTTCCGGGCTGCGCTTCGACTTTCCCCTGGAGTTCGCGGTGCTCGCCTTGGCGATGTACGGCTACACCGGCGTCAACTCCAGCGAGTCGGCGGCCTACACCTATTGGTGCATCGAAAAGGGCTGGCCGAGCCACATCGGCGCCGACCGCAGCGACCCCGGCTGGCTGGACCGGGCCCGGGGCTGGATTCGGGTGCTGCACACCGACGTCTGGACCACCCTGATCCTCCTCACCTTGGCGACGCTGCCCTTCTACATGCTGGGCGCCGGAGTGCTGCACCGCAGCGGCGCGACGCCCTCCGGCCTCGACACCATCCGCACCCTGTCCGCCATGTTCACCCACGTGTTGGGCGGCTGGTCCTTGTGGCTGTTCGGCTGCGGCGCCTTCTTCATCTTCTTCTCAACCGCCTTGTCGGGCATCGCCGCCGGCGGCCGCTTCGTGCCCGACTACCTGATCGAACTGGGCCTGCTGGACCGCCACCGGGTCAACCGCCGCCACTGGATCCGGGGCTACGTTCTGATCGTCCCAGTGACCAGCTTCATCCTCTACCTGACCTTCGAGAGCCCGGTGCTGCTGGTGACCATCGGCGCCGTCACCGCCGCTCTCTTCCTGCCCCTGCAAAGCGGCGCCACCCTGTGGCTGCAAAGCCGTTTCCTCGACCCCCGGGTGCGCCCCGGCACCTTGGCGAAGGGCACCCTCTGGACGGTATTCGTTTTCCAACTGGCAATGGCAGCAGCGGTGATCTGGTTCGTGATTCTGTGAGCGGGGTTAAGTGCCCCCGACCGCCGTCTTGAATCCTGAGTACTTCGGTTGGTCAATGGCGACTTGGTTCACGACGGTCTCACGGAGGTGGGCAGCCAAACCGGGATGATCCAAGGGCATGGATCCGTCGCGCAGCGCATGGACCAAGCGCCAACGCAACGCCTCCAAGCTCTCGTCGGCACCGAGCAGGTTCCGCAGCCGTGCCCGCTCCGCGTCGCGATGCGGTGCGCCGAGTTCAAGGTCGCGCAGCACGATGTCCAGTGAGTTGCCCGCCACCCGGGCCAAAAAGTTGGTGCGGCCAGAGGTTTCGGCCATGACGTCGCCGCGCAGGTAGTCGCGCACGCTGATGAGTAGCTCATCCAGGCGCGGCATCTCTGATGCGGCGGCCGGCTCCTGCCCTTGCACCAGCTTGGCCGGCCCTGGAATCAGCAGGTTGACGCAATCCACTTGGCACTCCGAGGACCGCCGCCCGATAGCGGGCCGCTCCACGGTCTGGTCTGGCCCGCTGCGGTAGTGCTCGGCCATCCCGAGACAGCCGATGGCCCACCAGTAGGAACCGAACACCTCCCAGAAGCGCACCCTCTCCGGATCCACGGGCTGGCCGGTTTCGGCTTCGTAGCCCGCGAAGAGATCCGCGTAGTGGCCGAATCCCCCCACCGGCAGGTCGCTGCGGCCAAAGCGCCAGGAGTTGGTGCAGATCCAGCCGAGATCGCGCATGGGGTCGCCGATGTGGGCCACTTCCCAGTCGAGGACGGCGATGATCCCCTGCCCGTCGATCATGAAGTTGCCGTTGCGGAAGTCGTTGTGAACCAGCGTAAGCGGGGGGGTGTCCGGCAGGTGGTCCATCAGCCAGCGGCCAGCGTAGTCGATCATCGGCTGCGGCGTCGGGAACTGACGGTAGCGCTCCCAAGTCTGCTCCAGGAACTCGGCAGGCGTGATCGTGTCCAGCGCCTGATCCAAGCCGGTGGCCTGCAGGTCGATGGCGTGGATGCGCGCGAGTATTCGTCCGCATTCGAAGGCGAGCTTCGGCCGCACGGCTTCGAACGCCGGCGAACGAACGATGCGCGCCCCGAGGGCCTCGCCGTCCAGCCACTCCATGAGGAAGCCTTCGCCCAGGCCATCGGCCTCTTCGAGCACGTGGAACACTTCGGGCTCCGGCACGCCCACCGAACGGGCCGCCTGCATCAACCGCGCCTCCACCGCCAGCCCAGGATGGACGCCGGTGGCCTCGGGCTGGGGCGGCAGCCCGCCCGGCGCCCGGCGCATGGCCAGCAAACGCTCGCCAGCGCCCGCCTTGGCGCGGATGCGGTAGGTTTCCTGGCTGGCGCCCCCGGACAGGCGCTCGACGGCAATCAGCCCATCGCAGCCCGGCAAGTGGTTGGCGATGACGGCATCGAGCCGCGCATTGAAATCGGCATCAGCCATGGGGCGTCGTTTCGGTCAACTCGGTGGCGCGCAAGTGTGCCACAGAATGTCATTGCACACCGGGAAACCCTTGCGCCCGGTAGCCTTGGGCCACGGCGTACACCTCCCGCGACTCGGCGCGCGATGCGGCCGGCTTAACCACGCTAACCTGGTCAAAGGCCGCCTTGGCGGCCTTGATCCAAGCGTCCACGCCCTCACCCTGCATCAGCTTGGCCACCAAGGCGCCACCGGGCGCCAGCCATCGGTCGGCTGCCTCGGCCGCCAGCTCCGCCAAGTCCATGGCCCGCGCTTGGTCGGCCGCCCGCACCCCCGAGATGTTCGGGGCCATGTCGGACAACACCAGATCCACCATTGGCGACCGTCCCGAGGCACCAAGAATCGCCTCAACTCGGCTCGCCACCGCTTCATCGCCTAACCGCCCGGTGACTACCTCCACCCCGGCGCTCGGCGCAGCCACCGGCAGCGGATCAACCGCAACCACCCGTCCCTGCGCCAGCCGTTCAGCGAGATAGGAGGTCCAACCGCCGGGCGCCGCCCCCAGTTCCAGTATCCAGCAATCCGGCGTCACCAAGCCAAAGCGCTCATCGAGCTGGGCCAGCTTGAAGTGGGCGCGGGACACCCGGCCCTCGCGCCGTGCCGCGCCAGCGAAATAGTCCCGCTTCTGGCGATTGAGCCATCGCTGGCTGGATTTGCTTCGCTTGGCCATGCTCCCCCTAATTCAACGCTGGTGCCACCTTCCGCAAAAACAATCGCAAAAACAACTAACATCACAGGCTAGGAAGCAACCCAAGCCAAGGAGAACCCCATGATCTATGAAGTCCGCAACTACCATTACGAGCCGACCCGCATGACCGAGTACAAGGCATGGGCGGCCGACAAGGCCCTGCCCTACATCCGCGAGCACTTCGACCTGCTCGGCTTTTGGGTGTCAACGGACGAACCGGCCGAGGTCACCGGCAAGCCCTTGGACGAACTCGGCTCCGCCACCATCACTTGGATTCTCCGCTGGCCGGACATCGCCACCCGCCACGAGCAATTCCCCAAGCTGTTCGGCACCGAGGAATGGAAAGCCATCATGGCCGACAACCCAGGCATCGAGAACTACCACCGCATGGAAGCCAAGTTCACCGAGGCGATGTAGCTGTTTGCAACGCCGCTGATCTGATTCAGTCGCTCAAGGAAGCCATCGTCCATAGATTTGAAGTTTGCAAGCAAGCGAACCTGCCGACCCACTCGCCAGCAGTTCCTTACGGGGCTAAGGGACCAAGAACTCGCACATCGGGCCGGTTGCGCGGCTGAGCTTTCTGTCGAGCGTTAGCAGCGGGCACTCGAACCGTTCGGCCACAGCGACGTACCAAGCATCGTAGCCGGTCAAGTTGCCGCGCAACGCCCACACGCGCTCGGCGAATGGAGCGAACGGGAACAGCTCAACGTCGAGCCGCAGCAGGTCGCTGTGAGCGGCGTTGGCCTCGATGTTGGAAATGATGCCCGCCCGCTCAAGCCTGCGCAGAATGTTCGATGACTCGACCAGCAGAAGCTCGGGTGCGACAAGCGCATCCCGGCCAATCGAGATTTCGGACCAACGGCCATCTTCCCCGTCGTCCACCAGAGCCGCAACCAGCACCGATGCATCGACCACCTGCGTCACTTGCGGTCAGCGTCACGCGACTCCAGGACGAACGAGGCCGGCACTTGCGTGCCTGCCGCTTCCTTGCGTCGGCGCACCCCTTGGAGCCAATCCTCAACCGACGGACGGGACGCGATGCGCTGAAGTTCGCCGCGCAGGAATTCCTGCATGGACTGACGTCGCTGGGCGGCGCGCACGGCAAGCTGATCCCGCACCTCTTCGGCCACCCCTCGAATTGTGATCTGCACGGACATGAAAGCACATTGCCAGCGGTGAAAGCATATTGCAAGCACACCTCAAACCTCTGTAGACGTCCACCCCGACAGAACCACCGACTTGCCGACGGCCGCAGCATTGGGTTGGCGGAAGGGTGGGAAGACTGACCGCCGCTGGTCCGAGACGCCACCCTCGGTGCAGTACGCTGGCCGCTTGCTGCGGCAAACCATCTGCCGGGAGAGCGGTCTGGCTGCTGCCAATTACCCGGCCTACCCAACGGCAGTGCCACTGTAGCCCTGGATGCCCGGAAAGATCAACTTTGAAATCAGCGGCTGATGCCTGCTCCCTCAGTTCAAGACTCCTCATCCATCACTAGGCGTTGCCTTGGAAATCTGGCCAGAAGGAGCCGAGGCTTCGACCGGGGGGCTGCTTGGCCTTGGAACAAAGTAGAAGTCGTAGCGGTTCCCCAAAGAGGTGCCGAGGAACGCCGTCAGGGCCGACAGAACGGCGACCGCCCCCACCGCCATCCACAACCTTTTTTCGAGAGGCCTCAGGCGTTTTTCGTCAATGTCATCGACTCGGCTGCTTACGTTCCTGATGTCTTGGCTGAGCCGATCTTCCATTCGGTCCAATCGATCACGGAGATCATCGAAACCCTTCATGATCCATTGTTGAGACGAGTGGGATTCTTCCCCTAGGTGGCGTGTGCGCTCAGAGCGCTTCTTCTCACTTCCCACGGTTGATCCTCAGCCATTCCCAGAGGTCATTGGAGGCGTATCCCGCCAGCCCGCCAGCACTTACAACTATGCCGTCAACGAAAGCGCAGGCCTCAGCTTTCTGTTCATCTGGCCAAATCAAATCGACCAAGTCGTCTGTTGTTCCGTCGTAGTCGACAAACCACGCCATGGGAGCATATTTGTCGTAAACCTTGCCGACTGCGGTCTTCACTCGATCCGGCAGATCAAGTGACTGCTCCGATGAATCCAGAGCTGCATGCAGATCGGCGTCCGACAAAGGGAAAATTGCGTAGAGCATTCCGGCTTCAACTCACTTTCGGACAGACAAACCGCTGAATGGCTTCCGTTTCCGCAAGGACCATGAGCTTGATTTGCCTCAAGGCCGCTACTGGCCACCCAGCCCTCGGAATGAAGGCACCAGCGACTTGGGCCGCTTGCAACGCTTGCACTCTTCAATCCTCCTTGTGAAAGCCACCTACCGATGCAGGCCGCAGCGCCAAGACTGCACCGCCTGCCCGCACTAACCATGTGAACCACTCCACTCTAACCCAATAGGCACCAATTGGGGGCCTATGCCCCAAAATCAGCGATCACTGATGGAGCGTTCGGTGGTTGCCCTACACGCGCTGTTACGGTGATATCAACCAGCCCCTCTGTTTACCGGACACTCATCCAAGCGGGTCCAGTGTCGGCAGGGCTTGGGATGCAGGCGCTATGAGCCCTTGACAGGCAAGGTGAAGTAGCCGCCGCCGGTCCGAGACGCAACCCTCGGTTCAGTACGCTGGCCGCGCTAAGCGGCAAACCATCTACCGGGACGGCGGTCTGGCGGGTGCCAATTACCCGGCCTACCCGGCGGCAACGACAATATAGACCGAGAAGCCCAAGAGGACCAACTTGGTTCCACGGCTTAAACCACTTCCCTTGGTTCGCTCGGTTCGATCAGTATTGACCGCTTTCCCGATTGCTGGCATGGTCCCCTCCACGAGCGCTTGGAGGACGGGGTTGGCCTGCCCTGCCCTCGCCGCGCAAGGCTGGAGTTGGTGCCTCAGGCGGGAGTCGAACCCGCACGGCGTGCAGACTGTGCTGCAACATTCCGGGGGAGTGCCAGTCCCCTGCGTCTACCAATTCCGCCACTGAGGCCCCGGGGTTCGCGCCCATAGGGCGCGGGCCTCGGCATTTTCGGCCCCTGGCCGCTGTCCGTCGGCCTGCCGCCAGCGCAGTTTGGCATCGCCACAAGGGCAATTTCTGTAGGAAAAGGCTGCAAGTGTTGTAAGCCATTGACCCTGTGGCACTGCAAATCGGCCACGTGGCCCGTGACGGTGAAGATGTCCACCGCAATTCCTGAGAATCGGTATAGTGCCGCCCCAAGCAAAGCGAGCCGGAGGGCGCGAATTCGCTCGCGCATCCCTGACGGGTTTCGATGACAGCAACAAACACCAAACTGAGGGCGGCGGTTGAAGACTACTTAGCTGACCTACGGCGGGTGCGGGCTTCCGGTGGCGCGACCGGCGAACGTTCCAGCTACGGGCCGTTGGCTAACCTACTGAACGCCATCGGCGCAACGCTCAAGCCCAAGGTGTTTTGCGTCGGCGAACTGGCCGACCAAGGCGCGGGGCATCCGGACTTCGGCCTCTACGCCGCAAAGCAAGTGCAGCGGGGCCGACCCCGCGAAGGTCAGTTGCCGGAATGCGGCGTGGTTGAGGTGAAAGCGGCGGATGATGATGCCTGGCTCACTGCCGCGGGCGATCAGGTGAGCCGCTACTACGGCCTCTACAGGCTGGTGCTGGTCACCAACCTGCGTGACTTCGTCTTGATGGGCGAGGACGGAACCGGCCAGCCTGCGAAGCTGGAAACCTTCCGGCTGGCGGACAGCGCGGACGACTTCTGGCGCGAACTGGAGAAGCCCCGCGTCTTCGCCCAAGGAGCCGGCGCCGGCCTTGGCGAATACCTCGCCCGAGCGCTGTCGCATCGGGCCGCACTGGCGGAGCCCAAGGATCTGGCGTGGCTGCTCGCATCCTATGCGCGCGACGGACTGGCGCGGGTGGAAGCGACGGGTGATGCGGCGGCGCTGGCGATGGTGCGCACGGCGCTGGAAGACGCGCTCGGCGTCCGCTTCGAGGGCGAAAAGGGCGCGCGTTTCTTCCACTCGACGCTGGTACAGACGCTGTTCTACGGCATCTTCTCCGCATGGGTGCTGTGGGCGAGGCAGGGTCAGTCCGCAACGGAGAGATTCGATTGGCGCACGGCGGTCTGGCACCTGCGGGCACCCGTGCTGGCAGCGCTCTTTCAGCAGCTCTCCCAACCCGGCAGGCTGCAGCCGCTCGGCTTGGTCGAAGTGCTGGATTGGACCGCTGCCGCGCTCGACCGGGTTGACCGCCACGCCTTTTTCTCGCGCTTCAACGAGGGCGAGGCCGTCCCCTACTTCTACGAGCCGTTCCTGGAGTCCTTCGATCCGGCGCTGCGCAAGCAGCTTGGCGTCTGGTACACGCCCACCGAGGTGGTCCGCTACATGGTCGCCCGCGTTGACAAGGCGCTGAAGGACGATCTGAACATTCCCGAAGGGCTGGCGGCGGAGAACGTGTTTGTGCTCGACCCCTGCTGCGGCACCGGCGCCTACATGGCCGAGGTGCTGCGCCGCATCGCCGCCAACCTGCACGGACAGGGGCTGGGGGCGTTGGCCGGCGCAAGGGTGAAGCAGGCGGCGACCGAGCGGGTGTTCGGCTTCGAGATCATGCCCGCGCCCTTCGTCGTCGCGCACCTGCAGGTTGGCCTGACCATGCAGGACTTGGACGCACCGTTGGCGGAGGACGGCACCGAGCGCGCCGGCGTCTTCCTCACCAACGCCCTGACGGGTTGGGAACCCCGCCCATCCAAACCGCTCCCCTTCCCGGAACTGGAGGAGGAGCGCGACCGCGCTGAACAGGTGAAACGGGACGCGCCCATCCTCGTGGTCCTCGGCAACCCGCCCTACAACGGCTTTGCCGGCATGGCCGTGGACGAGGAGCGGGAACTCTCCGAAGCCTACCGAGCCACCAAGCGGGTGCGGCGACCCGAAGGGCAAGGGTTGAACGACCTCTACGTGCGCTTCTTCCGAATGGCGGAACGGCGCATCGCGGAGAAGACCGGGCAGGGCGTGGTCTGCTTCATCTCCAACTACTCCTGGCTCGATGGCCTGTCGTTCACCGGGATGCGGGAGCGGTATCTGGAGGCGTTCGACGCGGTGCGCATCGATTGCCTGAACGGCGACAAGTACAAGACCGGCAAGGTTGCCCCGGACGGATCGCCGGACCCCAGCATCTTCTCCACCGAAAGTGACCCCGTCGGCATCCAAGTGGGCACAGCGATCGCAACGCTGGTGCGCAAGGCGGACCACAAGCCTGCCGAAGCGGTCGGCTTCCGGCATCTGTGGGGACAAGCAAAACCAGAGGAACTGACCGCGACGGCGGAGGCGGCACCGGATGCGCTCTACGAAGAGGTTAAGCCCGTCTTGCCACTCGGCCTGCCCTTCGTGCGAACGGCGGTGAGCGCCGCCTGGTTCGACTGGCCATCGTTGCCTGAGCTGTTTCCGCTCTCGTTTCCCGGTGTCAAAACCAGCCGCGATGGGTTCCTTGTCGATATCGATCTCGACCGGCTCCGAGCGCGTGTGGGCGACTACTTCGATACCAGCCTCAGCCATGAGGAAATTGAGCGGCGCCACCCGGCGGTAATGAAAACAACCGCGCGGTTCGACGCTCGTGCGGTGCGGGATGAGTTGCTGAAGCGTGGCGGGCCGGACGAGTCCGGGTTCATTCGCTTCGCCTACCGGCCTTTTGATTACCGATGGCTCTACTGGGACGGGGAGGGCAACCTGCTAGACCGTCCGCGGGCTGAATACCGACCGCATGTATTTGCGGGAAACTTGTGGCTATCCGCCGCCCAACACCTACGCAAGAGTGCCGAAGAGCCGCAGGCCTGTTTCTCCACTCACATATCGTCGCTTCACCTCATTGAGCGCGGAGCAATGATGCTCCCAGCTTGGCTGCGGGATCACGGCATCAGCGGCGTGGGCCCAAGTGCACTCCAACCCAATCTGACTCCCACTGCACAACGCTATCTCGATGATTTGGGCTTGGGCCCAGAAGACCTTTTCCACCACGCACTTGCCATTCTGCACGACCCCACCTACCGCGAGGCCAACGCCGGTGCACTGCGCATGGAGTGGCCGCGCATTCCCCTGCCGGGCTATCCGAACAGCGGCGACCAAGGCACTGCCGAAGCGCTGCGGCGATCAGCGGCGCACGGGCGGGAGCTTGCCACTCTGCTCGACCCCGAAACACCCGTGCCCGGCGTCACGCTAGCCCCTCTGCGCCAGGAAATCGCCGCCATTGCCGTCCCCTGCACGGCCAACGGACGCAACATGACCGGAAAGGACTTCGCCATCACCGCCGGTTGGGGACACCACGGCCAAGGCGACGCCGTGATGCCCCGCCAGGGCAACGCCGTCGAACGCCCCTTCACAGCCGAGGAACGCACCGCCCTATCCGACTCCCTGCCCGTGCTTGGCGAAACCACCTACGACATCCACCTAAACGCCAACGCCTTCTGGCGCAATGTCCCCGCAGCCGTCTGGCACTACAAGCTCGGCGGCTACCAAGTGCTCAAGAAGTGGCTCTCCTATCGCGAGCAATCCATCCTCCAACGTCCATCCCACCTAGAGGAAGTCCAACAGTTCTCGGGAATCGCCCGCCGGATCGCAGAAATATCAATGAGGACTACTCGAACGCGGTCATGATCGCCGAGACAATCCGGGAAGCAATAGCGTTGGAGGTAGCGCGATTCGATCCGTTGGCTTTAGTCGCCTCAATGTTCGCGAGCGAGCCCTGCCATCCGGGCCTTGTATCTCAAACTCCTTTTCTTCGAAGAGCTTCAACACGATTTCGTCGAGATCAGAAAAACGGGCCGCCGTCCGATTTGCAAGACTATGCCGCAATGCATCAACTGTAACCGGTTGTTCCGACACTAGACCAAACAGCTCCCTCGGAAGAGATTCTAACAGCTGTTCTCGCAGCCGCTCTCCATCGATTTCACCAAACTTGAACAATGGGAGCGTCGCAGAATCTTTCAGCGCATCCCAGCCCAACATATTGAAGTCTCCCGAACCGTAGTGTTCGAAAGTATTTTGAATTTCCCAATGTCGTTGAATCATGACATCGCGAGCCGTTGGGTGTCTCGACAAATGGAGAAACCACAAGGCGCGACGCGAACTGGTGGGTCGAATGAAGAATGGCGTGTCGTAAAATGCTCCAGTGACAGTACGCACATGATCACGCAGCGTTCTTTGAACCAGCGCTCGACCCCGGCCTTCGTCCCTATGCTGAATCAATTCCTCTATGGACTCAGCCAATTGCAACGGAGCCAAGGCTTTGGCAAATTGTGGGGTATCCGATAGGAGATTGACCAAGGCGTCTGTGGCAAAAGTCAAAATGACTTCGGCCGCAGGCAATTCTCCGAATATGCGGGATACCAGCGCCAGTTCCACCTGTGAATATCCCGTCTGATCCAAAAGAAAAATAGCTCGGCCAGCACGTGGCTGACGTTGTCGGATTGATTGGATAATACTTTCGATCTGACTCTCAAACGGTCCATTTCGAACGACTATACTACTGTTGTCCGAGCGATAACCGCGTTCTGCAAGCACTTTCGTTAGATGGTCTATGTGTGCCTTACTCTTATCTACAAAGTAAAACTTGCAGTCGATATTCAGTTTCTTGATTCGACCCTTGTTCAACCGTTTTTCGGCCTCAGCTGCTTCCTCCAACATAATCAAGGGGGTTCCAGGAACTACACTGTCTTTGTCGAGAAACGTACCTCCACCCGCAAACCCGTCAATCAGATCAAGTTTGAACTCCTCCCTGTTTGGATTGACGTTCAGCCTATCAAAATACGCACGCAGGTAGCTTCGCAGAACCTTTAACTTTGCTTTGCTGTGTGGCTGAATTGGTGGCGGAGGTTGGTCAGGATGCCATTTGAAGGACATTGGAATTCTTCCCCGCAAGGTGTGTGGGCATGGCATTGTGCTCCATGCCATCTAATGTACGGCCACCAGCCTTAGGTGTGCGCCCACCCCACTGCTTGAAGAAGAATGGCACGTCAACTTTAGCGCAGTAATCCCGGATTTCGTAAACCCATTCCGAGCGCATCGGACGTGCGTTCGGTCCACTCTCGCCACCGACAATGACCCAGGATATCCCTTTCAGATCGATACCGTTGACTGGACCAAGAAGCGGTTCTAGAGACAGGAATCGCACAGCGGCTGGAGCGGCCTGAAGGTGTCGGATTCTAGCCGCTGCGGATTGATCCTCGACGGACACACCGCACCATATGTGGCTGGGCGCCAATTTTTCGGCGTATCTGTGTTCTAGGTAGCTCCTCATGCGTGAACTGCGCTTCGTCAATATCTGATAGATGTGGCGGTCCACAAACTCCATCGTATCGAATACTTGATCGACGAAGCTGCGGTCGACTTCCTTGTGAAACAGGTCACTCATGGAGTTAACAAAGACCATGCGTGGCTTGCGCCATCGAGCAGGTTGGTCCAACCGGGCAGGCCATTGGCGAATATCGAAACCCTGCTCGTAGGGGTGACCCGGAATTCCACGCCACCGTTCGGCAAAGCGCGCCGCGTAGCAGTTGTCGCAGCCACGCGTGATCTTAGTGCAGCCCGTAACTGGATTCCACGTGGCGTCGGTCCACTCGATTCTAGATCTATCGGCCACTCTTTCTTCCTGTGCTTAGTGCTACTGTTCAAGGCTGGAATGTTGTTACGTTATCCAGCGATGTTACCACTCTTGCACCCCAACTATACAAGTGGTTTAGCGTTGAGATACGAATAAACGCCGTCCCCAAAGAGTGGCAGAAATATCGCACATCAGGATTCCAGAATAGCTGCGGTGGCCGGGAGCCAAAGTCCCACACGCATTGTAGTAATGGTCCTAACTTGCAGGCGCTCGGAGCCACCTCTCTTCTCCGCGCCTACATGATGGCCGAGGTTCTCATTCGGAATCTGCTTGATGGCAAAGCCGCCCAATGTGAGACCCACAAGACCATTGCGGTGAGAAACGGCGTCGACTTTTACTACCGAAGAAAAGGCCGATTTAACTCTGCTCGTCAATGTCGATTCGCCACGACACGTCAAAAAATCTCTCGAGGATGGCCGAGCGTAAGCGAGACTCCGCTTGGTACCCCAAGGGTTTGTTTTGGTTTTCAAGAATCAACTGAACATCGCGAACGATTTGTGGCTGATGGATCCATTGAGCTACTTCATCTTGAAGCCAATGGAGCCAAAGTGTTTGAACGTCTTCCTTGGGGTCATCAAAGATTGTTTTCTGAATTTGACCTTGGATGTGTTGAAATCGCCATGCGGCAGCCAATAAGTCGTGCGCCTCTTGAAGCGTACGGTGATCGAACGTCCCCACAGTGCCCCATGATGAGTAACCTTCAGGCTCCAAGACGGCCTTCGCGAACCTTGTGTAATGATTGCACTTATTTACGATGATCCCCAACGCTTGGCCGTATACGTCGTGTTGAAGCCAACCTATCGTCAAGTCATCATCCGGAAAATACTCCCCTACTATCATGTCACGTCTCAGTTGAACCATCGTGAGCCGACAGCGTCTTGAGCGACTCAGCTTTCGGTGACCGCTGCCGCCAGCCACCTCCGGGTCTCCCGACAATCCCTATCGGTGCTTGTCAACGAGACCGACGATATCAAGATCGAGCGGGTCGAGGGCAAGATGCCTGTGCGCCGAGACAGGTTCGACGATGGCCCTGGCCACCCTACACATGCTCCACCCCATCCACCTCGTAGCTCGTCTCGCCGCTCGGTGTTTTCACGGTCACCTCATCGCCCACCGACTTGCCGATCAGGGCTCGGGCGATGGGTGACATCACGGAGATCTTGCCTGCCTTCAGGTCCGCTTCGTCCTCGCCGACGATCTTGTAGGTGATGGCGTCGCCGGTGTCGCCGGCGATCAGGCGCACGGTGGTGCCGAAGATCACCTTGCCCTGGGGGGGCACCTTGGTGATGTCGATGATTTGGGCGTCGGCCAGCTTGGCTTCGATTTCGCGAATGCGGCCCTCGTTGAAGCCCTGCTGCTCACGGGCGGCGTGGTACTCGGCGTTCTCACGCAGGTCGCCGTGCTCGCGGGCGGCGCCGATGGCGCGGCTGATCTCGTGGCGCTTCTCGGTCTTACGCTGCTGCAGCTCCTGGCGCAGGGACGCAGCACCTTCCAAGGTCATGGGTGTGGGCATGTCCGTGAAGCCTCGTGCGTCTCAAGTGGTTCCCGCCCCCAAGCGCGAGGGAGCCTCTGATTAAGTCCCGGAAGCTCAGAGGAGCTTGGCGGGCGTGATGGCAAGGCGCGGCGAAGCCGTGTGGCAGGCCCCACACAATGAGCCGCAACGCCGCCAGCGCGTCCGCCAAGCCCTCCCGAAGGGCGCTTCACGGCGCTCCATGTCAGCATTGACATCAACTCCGCGACAAACCGTACTCCATTGCGACATCCTTTGCATCCTCTACCAGTGAAGCGCTGAGCGAACGGGACTTGATCAGAGGCTCCCTATCCGCCGGTGGCCAAGCGCCCCGCTTCGCTGGCGTGCAGGGCGCGGTGCAGGTCCTGCAGGCGGCGCACCTTGATGCCAGCGGCCGCCTCCCGGGCTTGGCGGATGGCGATGCAAAACGCCTGGCCGCCCGCCATGGTGGTCGTGTAGCACACTTTCCTTTCCAAGGCGAGCCGGCGAATCACGGCGGAGTCGGCGATGGACTGCCGGCCTTCGGTGGTGTTGACGATAAGATCGATGCGCTCGTTCTTGAGCATGTCGGATACGTCGGGGCGCGCCTCGGTCACCTTGTTGACCCGGTCGCACTCGATGCCCGCCTCGCGGATGCAGGCGGCGGTGCCCTTGGTGGCCACCAATTTGAAGCCGAGGTCATGCAGTTCCTGCGCCAAGGCAGGGGTTTGCGGCTTGTCGGAACCCTTCACGCTGACGAAGGCCCGCCCGCCTTGGGGCAGCCGGTCGCCGGCCGCCAGCGACGCCTTGGCGAAGGCTTCGCCGAAACTGTCACCCACCCCCATGACTTCGCCGGTGGACTTCATCTCCGGGCCGAGTATGGGATCGACGCCGGGGAACTTGTTGAACGGGAACACCGACTCCTTGACGCTGATGACCTGCGGGACCAGCTCCTCGGTGAATCCCTGCTCCTTGAGCGTCTTGCCGGCCATGCAGCGAGCACCGATCTTGGCCAGCGAGGTGCCGATGCACTTGGAGACGAAGGGCACCGTGCGCGAGGCGCGCGGGTTCACTTCCAGCACGAACAGGTCGTCGCCCTGCACCGCGAGCTGCACGTTCATCAAGCCCACCACGCCAAGCTCCAAGGCCATGGCCCGAACCTGCTCGCGAATGCGCCCGCACATGGCCTGGCCAAGCCGGTAGGGCGGCAGGGCGCAGGCGGAGTCGCCCGAATGCACCCCGGCCTGCTCGATGTGCTCCATGATGGCGCCGATCACCACGTCGCGCCCGTCGCAGACCGCGTCCACATCCACTTCGATGGCTTGGTCGAGGAAGCGGTCGAGCAGCACCGGCGAGTCGTTGGAGACATCCACCGCGCTGCTGAGGTAGCGGGCCAGCTCCTGTTCGTTGTAGACGATCTCCATGGCCCGCCCGCCGAGCACGTAGGAAGGCCGCACGACGATGGGAAAGCCGATCTCCCGCGCCCCCTCCAAGCCGTCCTCAATGCCGGTGGCGGTGCGGTTGGAAGGCTGCTTCAAGCCGAGCTTGTGGAGCATGGCCTGGAAGCGCTCCCGGTCCTCGGCGCGGTCGATGGCGTCCGGGCTGGTGCCGATGATGGGCACCCCCGCCCGCTCGAGCTGCTCGACGAGCTTCAGCGGCGTCTGGCCGCCGAACTGCACGATCACTCCGTCCGGGCGCTCCACATCGACAATGGCCAACACGTCCTCCAAGGTGACCGGCTCGAAATAGAGGCGGTCGGAGGTGTCGTAGTCCGTGGACACGGTTTCCGGGTTGCAGTTGACCATGATGGTCTCGTAACCGTCCTCGCGCATGGCCAAGGCCGCATGGACGCAGCAGTAGTCGAATTCGATGCCCTGGCCCACCCGGTTCGGGCCGCTGCCGAGCACCATGATCTTGCGCCGCTGGCTGGGGTTGGCTTCGCAATCCTCTTCGTAGGTGGAGTACATGTAAGCCGAGGCGGCGGGGAACTCCGCAGCGCAGGTATCGACACGGCGGAAAACCGGCTTCTCGCCAAGCGCCAGGCGGCGCTCCCGAACTGCCTGTTCGCTCTCGCCAAACAAAGCCGCCAGGCGTGCATCGGAAAAGCCCTTGCCCTTGAGGGTGCACCACTCAAGGGCGCTCAGTTCCGCAAGGCCGCCGCCTGCCAAGGCGCGCTCCTCGGCCACGAGATCCTCGATTTCCGCCAGGAACCAAGGATCGATTCGGGTCAGTTCGTGGATGTCCTCCAGGGACCAGCCCGCTCGAAAGGCATCGGCGACGTACCACAGCCGTTCCGCCCCGGCGGTGCCCAGCTCCCTTCTCAGAGTTCGCCGCCGCTCCGCTTCCGGCATTTCGCCAAGTACCGGGTCGAGGCCTGACTTGCCGGTTTCCAGCCCCCGGCAGGCCTTCTGCAGCGATTCCTGAAAGCTGCGCCCTATGGCCATCACTTCACCCACCGACTTCATCTGGGTGGTGAGCCTTGGATCGGCCTGCTCGAACTTCTCGAAAGTGAAGCGCGGGATCTTGGTCACCACGTAGTCGATGCTCGGCTCAAAGGAGGCCGGAGTCACGCCGCCGGTGATGTCGTTCTCCAACTCATCGAGCGTGTAGCCCACGGCCAGCTTGGCCGCCACCTTGGCGATGGGGAAGCCGGTGGCCTTGGAGGCCAAGGCCGAGGAGCGCGACACCCGGGGGTTCATCTCGATCACCACCATGCGCCCGGTGTCGGGATCAATGGCGAACTGCACGTTGGAGCCGCCGGTGTCGACGCCGATCTCACGCAGCACCTGGATGGAGGCGTTGCGCAGCAGTTGGTATTCCTTGTCGGTGAGGGTTTGGGCCGGGGCCACCGTGATGCTGTCGCCGGTGTGTATGCCCATCGGGTCGAAGTTCTCGATGGAGCAGACGATGATGCAGTTGTCCTTGGAATCCCGCACCACCTCCATCTCGAACTCCTTCCAGCCGAGCAGGGACTCGTCGATCAGCAATTCGGTGGTGGGCGAGAGGTCGAGCCCGCGCAGGCAGATGGTCTCGAACTCCTCCGCGTTGTAGGCGACGCCGCCGCCGCTGCCGCCGAGGGTGAAGGACGGACGGATGATGCACGGAAAGCCGAGCTGGCTCTGCACCTGCACCGCCTCCTCGATGCTGTGGGCGATGGCCGAGCGCGGCGTGGCCAAGCCGATGCGGCGCATGGCCTGATCGAAGCGCTCCCGATCCTCGGCCTTGTCGATGGCGTCCTGGGTGGCGCCGATCAGCTCCACGCCGTACTCGGCCAGCACCCCTTCCCGCACCAGGTCGAGGGCGCAGTTCAGCGCGGTCTGCCCACCCATGGTCGGCAGCAGGGTGTCCGGGCGCTCCGCCTCGATGATGCGGGCCACGGTGGCCCACTCCACCGGCTCGATGTAGGTGGCGTCCGCCATTGCCGGGTCGGTCATGATGGTGGCCGGGTTGGAGTTGACCAGGATCACCCGGTAGCCCTCGTCCCTGAGCGCCTTGCAGGCTTGCGCCCCGGAATAGTCGAATTCGCAGGCTTGGCCAATGGTGATGGGGCCGGCGCCGAGGATCAGCACCGACTCGATGTCGGTGCGCTTAGGCACTGGCGGCTTCCATCAAGTCCAGGAAGTGGTCGAACAGGTAGGCGCAATCCTGGGGGCCGGGGCTGGCCTCGGGATGCCCCTGAAAGCCGAAGGCGGGCCGGTCGGTGCGCCGAACGCCCTGCAGGGTGCCGTCGAACAGCGAGACGTGCGTGGCCTCAAGGCAATTCGGCAGGCTCGCCTGATCCACGGCGAAGCCGTGATTCTGGCTGGTGATGACCACCTGCCCGGTATCGAGGTCCTGCACCGGATGGTTGGCGCCGTGGTGGCCGTGGGGCATCTTGACGGTGGCGGCGCCGCTGGCCAAGCCGAGCAACTGATGACCCAGGCAGATGCCGAACAGCGGCACCGAGGCGTCGAGCAGCTCGGCGATGGCGTCGATGGCGTAGCGGCAGGGCTCCGGGTCGCCGGGGCCGTTGGAGAGGAACACGCCGTCGGGCTGCAAAGCCAGTGCGGCTTCAGCGGAGGTCGTGGCCGGCACCACCGTCACCCGACAGCCGCGGCTAGCCAACAGCCTTAAGATGTTGCGCTTGACGCCGAAGTCGTAGGCGACGACATGAAAGCGCCCGTTGGCTGTCGCGCCATAACCTTCGCCCAAGGTCCAAGCGCCTTCGCGCCACTCGTAGGCTTCATCGCAGGTCACGGCTTTAGCGAGATCCATGCCCTTCAAGCCAGGAAAGGCCCGCGCCTCGGCCACGGCGTCCGCTTCGGAACAGTCACCGGCCGCGATGCAGCCCGCCAGGGCGCCCCGCTCGCGCACCAGCCGGGTCAGGCGGCGGGTATCGACGCCGGCAATGGCGACAACGTTGCGTTCCACGAGAAAGTCCGGCAGCGTCTGGGATTGGCGCCAACTGCTGGCCCGGCGCGGCAACTGCCGGATCACCAACCCGGCGGCGCTGACGCCCCCGGATTCCACATCCTCCGGATTGACGCCGGTGTTGCCGATCTGCGGATAGGTAAGAGTGACGATCTGTCGGGCGTAGGAGGGATCGGTAAGGATTTCCTGATAGCCGGTCATGGCCGTGTTGAACACCACTTCGCCAACGGCAACGCCCTCGGCGCCAAACGAATGGCCGCGAAACAGGCTACCGTCTTCCAATGCAAGCACTGCGGGCTTCAACCTGGACCAACCTCCTCGCCGCGATCGGTGACTTCAAGCCCCTCACCCACCCTGCCGAACAGAAGAGCGAGAGGGGGTTGCAAAAAGGCGAGACCGATGCCCATCGACCTCGCCTTGCGTTGGGGCCGCATTCTAACCCACTTCGGCTTTCTTGCGAACCACTCCCCCGGCCCTACGGGTCGATGATTCGGATTGATCGGCATCGAAGCGCGTCTGAAGGCTGACTTAAAATCGTCGCCATAAGCCGGGAGAAGCGCTTGTTTCCTAGCCCTAGTGACAACATGCCACCGCACCGGGCCATTGGGCCAACGGGCCGCCATCACCTAGTTGACGCCACGCCCAACCGGGTCGTGGATCTAGGCGGAGCGGCCGGCTTGCTGGGCTACGCCGCCTTGGCCTGGTACTCCCAAGGCACGGTCGCGGCGCCAGAGCTGTGGGGGTTCTTCGCCTTGATCGGCTGGGTGTCCTTGCCGGTGGTGATGGTCTTCGCGTTCTTTTGGCGCACGCCCGACCGGCTGCCGATCCCAAGGCTGCTGATCTGGGCGGCGCTGTTCCGGCTGTGCGGGCCGTTCGGCGTTCCGCTGTTCGAAGACGACTGGTTCCGCTACCTCTGGGACGGCTACCGGTTCATGGAGACCGGCACGCCCTACGGCGCAGCACCGGCCGAGGCCTTCGCCGACCCGAGCGTGCCGCCGGTGTTTCAACGCCTGCTCGATCAGATCAACTACCCGGACCTGCCTACCATCTACGGGCCGACCACCCAATACGCCTTTCTGGCCAGCCACCTGCTCGGGCCCGGCAGCCTGGTCCCGCTGCAGCTTCTGCTGATCGGCGTCGATTTGGCGCTTATCCGGCTGTTGCTCTCGGTCGCCCCCGCGGGCTTCGTTCTGCTCTACGCTTGGTGTCCGCTGGTCATCAAGGAAATCGCCTTCACCGCCCATCCCGACGGCTTGGGTGCCTGCCTGCTGTTCGCGGCGCTGCTGCTGCACCGACGGGACCGGATGATCGGCGCCGCGGTCTGCCTGGCGCTGGCGGTGGGCGCCAAGGTGTTCGCGCTGCTGCTTGCGCCCTTCATTCTGTGGCGGTCGCCGCCGCGGGCTTGGCTTGCCTTCATCGGCATCCTAGGGCTGCTCTACGCCCCTTTCCTGGTTCAGGGCAGTTCCGACTGGGCCGCGCTCGCCATCTTCGCGCAAACTTGGGAGTTCAACGCCGCCCTCTACGGCTTGCTGACCCTCTGGCTGCCACCCCTGCCTGCGAAGCTGGCGCTCGGGGTCGGTCTCGCGATTCTCGGCACCGCCTACTGGCTGCACCATCAACGGGCGGCCGCCGGGGGACTGCCTCGGGGCGACTGGATATTCGGCTTGTTCCTGCTCGCCGCGCCGGTCATCAATCCTTGGTATGCGTTGTGGCTCTTGCCGTTTGCCGCGTTGTGGCCGAGCTGGTGGGCCTGGACTGCCGCCTGGGCTCTGTTGCTGTCGTACATCACCGGCGCCAACCTGGGCGCCGTTGTCGACCTGGATCCTTTCGCCCATCCCGCTTGGGTTCGCCCGGTGGAGTTCGGCGTGGTCATTCTTGCCTTGTGCGCCGACGCCTGGCGGCGTTACAGTGCGCCCCCGCAACAAACCAAACGGATTGTGGATGCCTAACGAGACGATGCCTCAGACCGACGATAGGACGGTCGCCGGGCACAAAGGGCAGCTCGTGCGACAGCCTCGCCCCGCGATCAAGAAAAAGAGTCCTGTCAACATCACCGTTTTTCGCTGGGCGGGCGCTTGGGGACCGTTCAAAGTGAACATTCCCTGCGGCGAATGCGCGCTGACCCACGACATCATCCAAGACTGCATCGAAACCGACTTGGCGGGCATCGAGGTGGAACTCGATCTTCGCGACTGGCTGACCGAATGGTGGAAACCGCTGCCCAAGGGCGGCTGGCACGCCCCCATCGTGCTGGTGAACGGCAAGGTCATCTCCCAAGGCCTGGCGCTGAATCGGGGTGTGCTGACCCAAGCCGTCATCGAAGCCGCCATGGCGGACAACCCCCTCGCCGGCAATCACGTTTTTGGCAAGACCGGCTGCCCGCACTGCGTTCGGGCCAAGGGGTATCTGGCCGAGGCGGGAATCGAGAACCGCTACTACGACGTGGTCAAGGACACCCGCGCTCTCTACGAAATGCTGGCACGCGTCAAACCCATCATCGGCCCCAAGACGCCGGTCACGGTGCCCCAGATCTGGATCGACGGCCGCTACGTGGGCGGAGCCGATGCGCTCAAGGGCCTGCTGGGGCTGGCCGAGGTCGAGCCGAACCCGGACCGCGGGCAATGCTCGCTGTCCCCCGCCCGATAGACACCCCGAAGACCCCTTGCGCCCATTGATTGATTCCCCACGTATCCTGCTATGATGCGCCGCCGGTGCGCACTGAGCACCCACTGACACAAAAAGAAACCAAGGACGGAACATGGTCGATCCCAAGACTCCATCAACCCTTCGTCGGCTGGCCCATGCGCTGCTGGCGACATCGATTGCGGCGTTCCTCGTATCGCCCACAGCGCTCGCATCCGGCTCGGTCGGCACTGGCGCTGGTGGCATCAGCCAGTACGGCGCCCTTTACAAGCAAGGCAAATCGGCGTTCTTTCGCAAGCTGGCTTGCAATCGGGCGGACTGCGCGATCAAGCGCGGCGACGTCAACACGGCGCTGGCGCGGAGCTTGGTCGAAAGCCTAGCCACCCGTGCGGAGGTCAAGTTCGAGGAGTCGAGCAGCGATGCCCTCGTCAAGCAGCTTTGCCCCGGAGAGGGCGCGACCGGCTGCGACGGCAAGGTGGACGAGCAGGAAGCCGTCCAGTACTACCTCAGTCGACGGTTTGGAGTGGGCCGATGAAAGCGCTGACCATCCTGCCCCTCGCCCTTTTCCTTTCCGTACCCGTTTGGGCTGATGGCTCGCCTTGGCTGCCCGTGCCGAAATCCGGCTCGCTCAACCTTTCCTACGTCTCCGAGTCGGCCAAGAAGTTCTATCGCGGCAAGGCACGCCGGGACCTGCCATTCCAGAAGATCGATCAGGACACCTTCTGGCTCAGCGGGGATTATGGGCTGACAGACTCGGTCGCCGTTGACTTCCAGGTTGGCCGTGCCGATGTGTCCGGCAAGGCGCCTTCCCCGCCGGGACCGCCGGACCAGGACGGCATCACCGACATCAATTTGGGAGTGACCTGGCGCGTGGTGGACGAAGACATCAACCTAGGCGCCCCGAGCGTCGCCCTGCGCCTTGGCGCAACCATTTCCAGCGACTACAACGCCGGGGTTCCCACCGCCATCGGCGATGACGCCAGCGGCGTCGAGGCATCGCTGATCGTGGGCAAGATCATGGGCGGCCGATTCGCGCTTTCCGGCGAAATCGGCCACCGCACCCGCGACAACAAGGTGCCGGACGAGACCTTCCTGAACGCCAAGGCCTTCCTAGTGGCCAGCCCGCGGTTGATCCTGAACGCTCAGTACCACAACACCATGGCTGGCGGCAGCTTGGACATCGGAGACCCGGGCTTCAACTTCGGCCGCTTCCCGGAAACCACCGAAGACATCGAGCGCATTGGCCTCGGCGCAACGTTCAATGCAACCCCGCAACTGGGCTTTGGCCTAAACTGGTTCACGGTCATCGACGGCCGTAACACGGCGGATTTCGATGCGATCGCAGCGACGGTGTCCTATACATTCGACGTCTATCAGGCCGGTCGGCGGTAACGCTGAGCACTCGTAGGCACCACACTGACTGGGGGCCGGACTCGTGTACCACGGCATGACCGTAGGGGTCGCGATTCCGGCTTTGAACGAAGCGCAGTCGGTCGGCTTGGTGGTTGGCGATCTTCTGGCCCTGCGCAACGAGGATGAATCGCGCATCGTCGATGAGGTCGTGGTTTGCGACAACGGCTCCACCGACGCCACCGCCGAGCGTGCGGCCGAGGCCGGCGGCCGAGTCGTGCAAGAGGCGCAGCCCGGCTACGGCAGGGCCTGCCTGGCGGCCATCGGCGCACTAGCCCCATCCGACATCGTGCTGTTCACCGACGCCGACCACGCTTTTCACGCGGCCCAGGCCACGCGCCTGCTCAGCATCATCAGCGCCGGGGCTGATCTAGCGATCGGCTCCCGCACCCTGGGCAAACAGGACCGCGGCGCACTCACCCGCAGCCAAAAGGCCGGCAACTGGGTGGCCACCACCCTGATCCGCCTGCTCTGGGGCCAACGGGTGACGGACCTAGGCCCCTACCGGGCCATCCGCAGCAAAGCCCTAGCCCAGCTCGACATGCGGGATCTGGCCTTTGGCTGGACGGTGGAGATGCAGGTCAAAGCGATTCAGCACGGTTTGAAAATGGTCGAGGCGCCAGTGGACACCCGCCAACGTATCGGCCAATCCAAGATCAGCGGCACGCTGCGCGGCGCAGTCGGCGCCGGTTGCGGCATCCTGGGCATGATCGCGAAGCTCCGCTGGCAACAGCAGCGGCGAACGCGGAGCCCGTTGCCAGCGCCACCCATCTAAAGCGAGGCAAAACTGACGATGAAGCGAACCCGCCCGAGCCTTGGGTCTTTCCTGGGCAGCGCAACCGCTGCCTTGGCCATTGTGCTGGGCATGGCGGGCCTGCCGGCCGCGGCCCAGGATGCGGAGTTGATTCCCATGTGGGATGCCAGCGATGAGTCCAACACGGCAACCATCGACCATGCACCCTGGCAAGAGATCCTCGACCGCTATCTGCGCACCGACGACCCCTCCGGCATTCACCGCTTCGACTATGGCGCACTCAAGGCCAGCGCCGATGATCGACAGAAACTTGGCGGCTATCTCAAAAGCCTGGCCACGCTGGATCCCCGCAGCTTCGCCAAGGCTGAGCAAATGGCCTACTGGATCAACCTGTACAACGCGCTCACCGTGTTCGTCATCGTGCCCCGCTACCCGGTGGACTCGATCAAGGACATCAAGAGCGGCCTCATCGACTTCGGCCCGTGGAATCTTGAGCTCATTCCCGTGCAAGGCGAAAAACTGACGCTGAACAACATCGAGCACGGCATTCTCAGACCGATCTGGCGGGATCCGCGCATCCACTACGCGGTCAACTGCGCCAGCATCGGCTGCCCCAACCTCGCCCCTGAGGCTTACCGCTCCGACAACCTGGAGCGGCTTCTGGAGCAGGGGGCCACGGAGTACATCAATCATCCGAGGGGGGCGCAGGTGACCGATGGCGAGTTGCTGATCTCCAGCATCTACGACTGGTTCAAGGCGGACTTCGGCGGCACCGACGAAGGCGTGTTCGCCCACCTCGCCCAGTACGCGCGGCCCGAGCTGGCCGCCCAACTGGACAACTTCGACAGCTTCGACGACTACTACGACTGGAGCCTGAACGCGCCCTGATCGCGGCCGTCAGTCCGGGGAGCCCCAATGAAACGCAACCAAATCTTCCTGGTGGCCGCGCTCATCGTTCTGGTGGCGCTGTTTTTCACTTTCGATCTGCAACGCTACCTGAGCCTGGAGTTCCTGCAGGCCCAACGCAGCGCCGCGGTGGATTTCCACCATGCCAGCCCGTGGCTGACCAGCCTGGGGTTCCTGGCCGCCTACATCGCCATTACGGGGCTCTCCCTGCCCGGCGCCGCCATCCTGACCTTGGCGGCCGGCGCCATTTTCGGGTTGGCGCTGGGCACGGTGATCGTCTCGTTCGCCAGCACCATCGGTGCCACCCTCGCCTTCCTGCTGGCCCGCTACCTGCTGCGCGATGTGGTGCAGAGGCGCTTTGAGAAACAGCTCGGGCCGATCAACGCGGGCGTGCGCAAGGATGGCGCGTTTTACTTGTTCGCCCTGCGCCTGGTGCCAGCCTTCCCCTTCTTCGCCATCAACCTCGCCATGGGCTTGACGCCGCTGAAGGTTTGGACGTTCTTCTGGGTGAGCCAAGTGGGCATGCTGGCCGGCACCCTCGTCTATGTGAACGCCGGCCAGCAAATCGGGCAGCTGGAGTCGTTGGCCGGCATCCTCTCACCGACCTTGATCCTCTCCTTCGCCCTGCTCGGCCTGTTCCCCCTGATCGCCAAGAAGGCGGTGGACGCCATCAGGAAGCGCCTTAAGGACTGATCCCCGCAATCAGAAGGATAAGACGTCCTGCATGTCAAACAGGCCGTGGCCCTTGTCAGCCAGGAACTTGGCCGCCCGCAGGGCGCCCAGGGCGAAGTTCATGCGGCTGGCGGCTCGATGGGTGATCTCGAGGCGCTCCCCGCCGCCGGCGAACATCACCGTGTGGTCACCGACGATGTCGCCGCCGCGCAGGGCGCTGAAGCCGATGGTGCGCCGATTGCGGGCGCCGGTTTCGCCTTGGCGACCGTACACCGCGTCCTCCTCCAAGCTGCGGCCGAGGGCGCCGGCCACGATCTCGCCCAAACGCATCGCGGTGCCGGAGGGCGCATCGATCTTGTGCCGGTGGTGGGCCTCGACCACTTCGATGTCCACTTCGTCGCCCAGGGCTCGCGCCGCCTGCTCCACCAAGCGGAACATCAGGTTGACGCCAATGCTCATGTTGGGCGCCATGAGAATGGGAACCGCTTCCGCCGCGGCGCGAATGCGGGCGAGGCCCGCCGCATCGAAGCCGGTGGTACCGATGACCAGGCCCCGCCCCGCGTCATGGCAGGCATCGACCGCTGCCAAGGTGGCATCCGGGACCGTGAAGTTAATGAGCGTCTCGAAATCCTCAATCACGTCGGCCACCGAATCGGCGATGGCCACCCCCAGCGCGCCCACCC
>VYDB01000048.1 GCA_009843635.1 Gammaproteobacteria bacterium | reverse complement strand
TCCCCGGCAACGCAAACCCCGCCCAATCAGGGGCAGGGGGGCGAGTAGTTACGACGACAATTCGATTGGACGGGAGCGGCGGCATGGGCTAAGTTGGGTGTTTGAATTCACCGTACCGCACATCCACCCAACGCAGAGCCTGAACTTCAATGCTAAAGGGAAGCGACCTAAAGAAGGCCGGACTCAAGGTCACCTTGCCGCGCCTGAAGGTGCTTGAGGTTTTGGAACGCGCCGAGCCCCACCACATGAGTGCCGAGGACGTTTATCGGCACCTGATCGAACAGGACGAATCCGTGGGCCTCGCCACCGTGTACCGGGTGCTCACCCAGTTTGAATCGGCCGGCATCGTCGAGCGCCACAACTTCGACGACGGCCACGCCGTTTACGAACTGGCCAGCGAAGAGCACCACGACCACATGGTCGATATCGATTCCGGCCAAGTCTTCGAGTTCGTGAACGAGCGAATCGAAGCCCTGCAGGAAGAAATCGTTGCCGAAAAGGGCTTCGAACTGATAGACCACGAACTCGTGCTGTACGTGCGCCGCAAAGAGTAGTTAAGGAATCTAGCGCCCTCCAGGGCTGCCCCTATCATCACACCCTCATGCTGATCGTCCTGTACTTTTTTTGGCGCGTGTGCCTGCTGCGTCACAATCCCGAAATCGTGCCCAAGCACCCCTACTTCCTGTTCCTGGTGCTGATGGCAAATTTGGCGTGCAGCATCACCGTGTCAACGATCATCTCCGGAGAGCCGGCCTTGCGCATCGCCACTGGAGTTCTGGTGTCAGTCGCCACCTTGGCTTACCTCGTTTATCTCATGTGCAGCCTACGCGGCGCGAGCGACCGCTTCGTCTGGACAATGTCCGTTCTGCTCGGCTGCGATATGGTCCTGACCGCGATCTTTGCGGTGATTGTGCCCCTCGCGCAGATGCTCAACGAAGTCGCGGTCATTGCCGCCTACGCCACTTTCATGGTCTGGTCGGTCGCCGTGTTCGGCTTCATTCTCTCGCGGTCGCTGAAGTCCCACATGGCCATCGGCGTCGGCCTTGCCTTCAGCATGATGCTGATCAGCACTGGACTCGCCAGCTTGGCCAGCGGCGGGTGAGGATTTACTTCCTCGGCATTGGCGGCACCCTAATGGGCAGCCTGGCTCTGCTCGCCAAGCAGCAGGGCCATCAGGTGAGCGGCTCCGACAAGCACGTCTATCCACCGATGAGCGACTTGTTGGCCGCGGACGGCATCACCGTCCACGAAGGCTTCGACACGGCCCAACTGCAGCCGCCCCCAGACCTGGTTGTCATCGGCAACGCCGGACTGCCCAGGGGCGTGGACTCGGTGGAGCACATTCTCAACCGCGGTCTGCGCTACGTCTCCGGGGCCGAGTGGCTGGGCACCAACCTGTTGCGGGACCGCTGGGTGTTGGCGGTGTCCGGCACCCACGGCAAAACCACCACCACAAGCATGCTGGCTTGGATCTTGGACTGCGCCGGCCTCCACCCCGGCTATCTGATTGGCGGCGCGCCCAAGAATTTCGACCGTTCCGCCCGCTTGGGCCAGGCGCCCTACTTTGTGGTCGAGGCGGACGAATACGACACTTCCTACTTCGACCGCCGTTCGAAATTCCTCCACTATCAGCCCCGCACCCTCATCATCAACAACTTGGAGCACGACCACGCTGACATTTTCAAGGATGTGGACGCCATCAAGGCACAATTCCACCAACTGCTTCGCACCGTGCCAGGAGAGGGACTGGTTATCGCGCCAGGGGACGACGGGAACGTCAACGGCCTACTCCGCGCCGGCTGCTGGACGCCGGTGGCCCGCATCGGCGCAACAGGGCCAACCCGAGCGCTGGCGATGGACAACGGCGAGCGATGGACGGCGATCAACGCCAACGCCGACAGCAGCGCTTTCGACGTTGCCTTGAACGATCGGACGCTCGGCCGCGTCTCGTGGCCAATGCTCGGCCTGCACAATGCCAGCAACGCCTTGGGCGCCATCGCTGCAGCCCGCCACGCCGGGGTGGCGCCCGAGTTGGCCATCGAAGCCCTGGCCGATTTCTCCGGCGTCAAGCGCCGCCTTGAAGTGATTGCCGAAGTCGGCCAAACGACCCTATATGACGACTTCGCCCATCATCCAACCGCCATTCGCAAAACCCTCCAAAGCCTGCGCAACCGGGTTGGCGGCGAGGAGATTCTTGCCATCATCGAACCGCGCACCCACACCATGTCGCTGGGCACCCTGCGCGACGCCTTGGCCAATTGCTGCGCCGCCGCCGACCAGTCGTTCTGGTTCCGCAGCGCCAACATCGAATGGGACTTGGCCGCCCTGACGGCGGAATGCGTTGTGCCCGCCCAGCACTTCTCCGACCTGACCCACCTCATCAAGCAAGTGTGCGAACTGCCGAAGCAGCGACGGCATGTGGTCATCATGTCCAACGGCGACTTTGACAACATCTACGAAAAGCTCCCCGCCGCCTTGCGCGGCAGCTAAACTGAGCCTAGGAGGCTTTAGGCTCCTAGCTTGCTCACGGGCTGCCGAGCCACCATCATTTCAAGAGGAAGGAGAAAGACCATGAAGACCGCAATCGGGCTGACCGCCGCGCTGCTCCTCACGCCATTGGCCGGATTGGCAGGAGACGCCTGGCACCCATCCAAGTACGGCACCGACGACACCCTGGGGGCAATCAACAACCTTTCCCCGGAAAAGGTGGTGGCCGCCGCCCAGCTCGTCAAGACCGGCAAGGTCTACCGCCTCGGGGTGATCACTGGGGCGGATTCGCCAGCCTATCCGCCCCGGCAGTACGCCATGACCGTCCTGCAGCTCGACGACGGCACCGGCACACCGCTCGGCATCAACCGCGCCACCGGCAACGACGACCTAATGACGCTGTGGATGGGCATCGGCAGCCAGCTTGATGGCTTGGGACACATGGGCATTGACCACGTTTACTACAACGGCAACCGGGCCCAGGACTTCGTCGTGCCCACCGGCTTGACCAAGCTTGGCGTCCACGAGTTGCCGCCCATCGTCAGCCGGGGCGTGCTGCTGGACATGGCCAAGCTGGCTGGCCAGAACCCCATGCCCGAAGGCATGGCCTTCAACCGCAAGGAAATCATGGCCGCCCAAGCCGCTCAAGGCGTCCAAATCGAACAGGGCGACGTGGTGCTGTTCCACACCGGCTGGTTGAACGTCATGGACACCGACCCGAAACGCTTCATGGGTGGCCAACCGGGCCTCGGCGTCGATGGCGCCCGCTACTTGGCGGATCTGGGCGCAGTCGCCGTGGGCGCCGACACTTGGGCTCTGGAAGTGCTGCCCCCCGAAGATCCGGAACAGGCCTTCCCGGTGCATCCCGAGTTGCTGGCCAAGAACGGCGTGTACATTCTCGAGAACATGGACACGCGGGAACTCGCGGCCGACGGCGCATCGGAATTCCTGTTCGTGCTGGGCGTGCCAAGATTCGAGGGCGCCGTCCAGGCGGTGATCAATCCGGTAGCCATCCGATGATCAAGGCGAGGCCTGGCATCTAATGGCTCGCCGTAAGGGCAGGCGATGGCTGGTCGCTGCCGGAATCAGCGCGTCCTTCCTGACCGTATTGGCGTTGGTCGGCTGGCTGGCCGCACAGGAAATCGTCACGCCGCAATGGCCGTGCTGCTGGGCATTGCCACGTTTGGGCTCTACGTCGGCTTCGGCATCCTGATCGCGGTGTATCGAATGATCAGCCGGTTACAGTGAAGGCCCGTCAAAACCATTCCTCAGGCATGTCCATCAAGGATGGCGCGCCGGCACGAATGCTGCGGTCGAGGGCTTCCGTCTTGGGCAGCAGCTTGTCGTAGAAGAAGGTGGCGGTGCGCCGTTTCGCTTGGCCGAAGGCATCATCCCCGGCCACTTTGGCCATGCGCGCCCACAGCCAAGCGTAGATGGTGAGGCCCACTAACTCCAAGTAGTCCGTGGACACGGCACCTGGCAGGTTGCCGTCGTTGGGCGCTTCAGCCACCACCCAATCGGTGACGCTTGCGAGCCGATCCAAGGCATCGCGCAAAGCGGGCGCGTACTCCGGGGGTGCCGGGTCCGCAGCCTTTTGGTCGATGAAGCGGCGCATTGTGCCGCCGCCGTCGCGGAGCACCTTGCGGGTGATGAGGTCGAGTGCCTGAACGCCGTTGGTGCCTTCATAGATCGGCGCGATCCGAGCGTCACGCACGATCTGCTCCATGCCCCACTCCTTGATGAAACCGTGGCCACCGAATACCTGCTGTGCCATCACGGCGCATTCGAAGCCCTTGTCGCTGAGAAAGGCCTTGGCGATCGGCGTCAGCAACTCCGCCAACGCTAGGCTTTCGGCATCGTCCTTGTGCTTGGCGGCATCGAGGCTGCGCCCAACCAGCATGGCGAAAGCTCGGCCGGCCTCGGTGTAGGCGCGAATGGTGAGCAGCATGCGGCGCACGTCCGGATGCACCAACAGGGAGTCCGCCTCGGCGCTGGGGTTTTGCGGACCGGTGGGCGCCCGGCCCTGCAGGCGGTCCTTGGCGTAGGCGGCGGCTTGCTGATAAGCCAGTTCGCCCGCGCCAAGCCCTTGCAGACCGACCGACAGGCGCTCGTAGTTCATCATGGTGAACATGCAGGCCAGGCCCGCATTCTCCTCGCCTACCCGATAGCCGACGGCATTGTCGTAGTTCATCACGTTGGTGGAACTGGCCACCACCCCCATCTTGTGCTCAATGGAACCGCTCGCCACCGCATTGCGAGGGCCGAGGGAGCCGTCCGGGTTGGGAATGAACTTCGGCACGATGAACAGGCTGATGCCCCGGGTGCCCGCCGGTGCGCCGGCAACGCGGGCAAGCACCAAGTGAACGATGTTCTCCGACAGGTCGTGCTCGCCGCTGGTAATGAAGATCTTGGTGCCGGTGATGCGGTAGGTGCCATCGCCTGCATCTTCCGCTCGGGTGCGCAGCAAGCCCAAGTCGGTGCCTGCATGGGCTTCGGTGAGATCCATGGCGCCGGTCCATTCACCGCTGTAGAGCTTGGGCAGATAGAGCGCCTTCTGGGCTTCGCTGCCGTGGGTATCGATGCATATGGAAGCGCCCAAGGACAGGGTGCCGTATAGGTACAGCCCGGTGTTGGCGCTCCAGAACATCTCCTCGATCAGGCAGGCCAAGAGCTTCGGCATCCCCATGCCGCCATAGGCCGGGTTGCCGGACACCCCCAGCCAGCCGCCCTCGGTCAGCGCCTCGAAGGCGGGCCTGAACGCCGCCGGCGCCTGCACCGCGCCATCCTCCCAACGGCAGCCCTCCTGATCCCCGAGTTGATTGATCGGCGCCATCACCTCGCCAGCCAGCTTGCCCGCTTCCCGCAGCACCGCCCGCACCACGTCTTCGCTGAAATCGGCAAATTCAGGCACCTCCGCCCACTCCCGAGCGACGTCAAAGAGGTTGAACAGCAGGAACTCCAAGTCCTGCTCCGGCGCTTGATAATGCAGCATGGAAATGGACCTTCTTGGCGCAACGGCCATTCTAGCCTGTCCGCCCGGGGATACGCATGGTGGATTTCCCACACCCGCCAGTGGCAATCGCCTCTAGCGCCCGGTGCCCCGAACGGGCAAAACAAGCCCATGGGAATCATCGATCTCCTCCTGCCACGGGTGTGCCGGCTGTGCGACATGCCAATCAACGCCGACCTCGACTTATGCCCGCCGTGCTGGCGGAGCTTGCCTTGGAACAGGCAGCCTTGCCCACGCTGCGCCGTGCCCTTGCCCGCTGGCGTGGGCTTGTGCCGCCGATGCGTTCTCAAGCCCCCGCCGTTTCAGCGCACCATAGCCCCGCTGTTGTTCGAGGACGCTGTGCCGAGGCTCATTCACGCCATCAAGTTCGGCAAGGGTTACAGCCAAGCCAAGCTCCTAAGCCGCCTGCTGGGCGATGCCGTGGCGGCGGCCGACGATCCCCTGCCCAGCCTGTTGGTGCCAGTGCCGCTGACAACGGGACGCATTCTTCGCCGCGGACACAACCAAGCCATCCTGCTGGCCGCGCCCCTAGCCCGCCGCTTCGGCATCCCCCTTAAGCGCAAGACGGTGCGCCGCGTCGGACGCACACCCCCCCAGCGCGGTCAATCCCGGTTCGCCCGCACCCGTAGCGTGCGCGGCGCGTTCAAAGCCATGCAGCCCTTCACGGGCACGATTGCGATTGTCGATGACGTGATGACGACAGGGGCAACCACTGCTGAATTAGCCCGCGTGCTGCTGGAGGCAGGGGCTGATGAAGTTGTGGTGTGGGCGGTGGCTCGGGTGGACCGAGGCATCGCCCCGTTAGCTGCATCACCTGCGCCTGTGCAATTCCGCTAGACTACGCCAATGGCCATCCCCACTCCTGTCGCTTGGGCGTTGCTGGCGTTGTGCTGCAGTCAGGCTCAGGGCAGCGTTGGGGGTCCGCTGAAAGTCGCAGTGGCCGCCAATTTCCGCGCCGCATTCGTCATTGTCGGAGCGGAATTTGAGCGGGTTCAAGGCCTGGAGCTTGTCCCTGTTTTCGGCTCCTCCGGGCTGCTTGCCACCCAAGTACGCCAAGGCGCGCCCTTTGATGCCTTCCTATCCGCCGACATGGCCAGGCCCACGGCACTGGTGCGCGATGGCTTGGCAACGGGACCGGTCAGGGTCTACGCCCGGGGCCGGGTGGCGCTGTGGACGCCCAAGGGCCACGCCAGTCCGACGGACCTGGAAGCAGGCCGCGTTGGCCTGCCGAATCCAAAACTGGCGCCCTACGGCCAAGCCGCGGTGGAGTGCATGCAGGCGCTAGGGGCTTGGGAGGGCGTTCAGAACCGGCTCGTGTTCGGCAACAACGTGGCTCAAGTCGGGCATTTCCTCACTGCGGGCTCCTTGCCCGCCGGTTTTGTCGCCCTTGGCCAGCTCATGGCGGTCGATGCGCCAGCGGAGCGCTATTGGGTCTGCCCGGAGAACACCCACCGGCCCATCGAGCAGGGCGCTGTGGTGGTGCGGCGCAGCCCCATGGCGACTGCGGCCGAGGGGTTGCTGGATTTCATCACGGCACCGGCCCGTCAAGCCCGCTTGGCGCAGTTGGGCTATGGCGCCGATGGCTGAGGACGTTCTGACAAGCCTCACGCTCACCGCAGCCTTGGCGGCGGCGACCACCGTTGCGCTGCTCATCCTCGCTCCGCCCTTGGCGTGGTGGCTCGCACACACCAATCGGCGCGGCGCTTCGCTGGTCGAGGCGCTGGTGGCCTTGCCCCTGGTGCTGCCGCCCACGGTGCTCGGCTTCTACCTGCTGCTGGCCATGACAGAAGACGCCTGGCTCGGCGCAAGTTGGCGCTCACTCACCGGCCAGCCCTTGGCTTTCACATTCAGTGGCTTGGTGCTGGCATCCATCATCTACTCGCTGCCTTTCGTCGCCCAGCCGCTGACGGCCAGCTTTCGCAACACGCCGGCCGAGTTGCTGGACGCCGCTTCGGTCATGGGCGTTGCTCCGGCAGCCCGCTTCCTGCGCTTCATGCTGCCCCTGCATTGGCGAGCGCTGGTGGCGGCCGGGGTGCTCGGCTTTGCCCACACTGTCGGCGAATTCGGCATCGTGCTGATGATCGGCGGCAACATTCCCGGTGAAACCCGGGTGCTGTCCATCCTGCTGTTCGACCAAGTGGAGTCGCTGGACTACGCGAGCGCCCACCTTACCGCCGCCATTCTGCTGGTCGTCTCCCTCACGGCACTGACCCTGACCTACGGCACCTTGCGGCGGCAATGAGCTTGACGTTGAAAGGTCGCTTCGCGCCACCGGGCGGCTTCGAGCTCGAGGTCGATCTGGAGCTGCCCAGCAGCGGCGTCACCAGCGTGATTGGCGTCTCCGGCTCCGGCAAGTCCACCCTGCTGAGGTTGATCGCCGGGTTAAACCGATCGCCGAGCTTCCAAGTGATGCTGAACGGCCACGATTGGAGCACCCTGCCTGCCCACCGCCGCCCAATCAGCATGACGCTGCAGCAACCGGCGCTCTTCCCCCATTTGACGGTGGCCGGCAATCTGCGCGCCGTGCCGGGCGGCAGTCGGTTCGATGAGGCAGTGAGCCGATTTGGCTTGGAAGGTCTGCTCGAACGCAAGCCCGCCGCGCTTTCCGGAGGCCAGCAGCAACGGGCCGCGCTGGCTCGCGCCTATCTCAAGCCCGCCGCGCTCTGGCTGCTCGACGAACCCCTTTCGGCGCTCGACGCCATGGCACGGGCGCGGCTGGCGCCGATGCTCGGCGAACTGTGCAGAACCTTGGGCAAGCCGGTGATCTACGTCACCCATGCGCTCAGCGAGGTGGTGCAAATCGCCGACCATCTGGTGATTCTGGAAGCTGGGCGGGTGATCGGCGCCGGTCCCCCGGGCAGCGTCGCCGCCGAACTGGACCATCCCCTGTCGCCGATGATCGACACCGGTGCCATCCTCGCCGTTGAATTTGATACCTACGACGAAGCCCATGATCTCAGCACCTTGCGCATCGGCACCCAGACGCTACGGGTACGGGGCAACCTGAGCCAAGCGCCATCGCCTTTGCGCGTCCAGATTCCCGCCCGCGACGTCGCCTTGGCCTTGGAACGTCCACTGGGCACCAGCATCCTGAACTGCCTGGAGGTCACCCTCACCAGCTTGGCCCCGACCCCGGACGGCGCGGTGTTCGCCGAGCTCGAATGCGCGGGACAGCCGCTGCGGGCACGCATCACGCGCTTGTCCCAAGACAACCTGCAGCTCGTTCCCGGCATGGCGCTGCACGCCTTGGTCAAGTCGGTGGCGCTGGATGTGCGGGGCGACTGGGCGCAACTACCCGAGTAGGTGGCGCTTGTTGCGAACCAAGTTGGCGTATTGTTGAAAGAAGTAAGGCTGCTGGGCGACCGGACAGGCTGAAATCTGCGCCTTAAAGGCAGCTTCGACCCGGGCATCCGATGAAACCGTATGCGGCAAGGCCTCATCACCCAATCGGTGAGCCGCCTCGACGTGGGTGGGAAAGACCTTGAGGCCCTCGACGATGTCCCGGTCGATGGCATCGGCAAGGGCTTCCGGCGAATCAAAGCCGCCCTCTAGAGGCGCACCGAAATGCAGATGCACCCGGCCTTTGAAGCCGAGCATGCCCTCGACAATGCTTGAAAGGTCCTCGCCGTCCGGCTTGTCATACTTGCCGTGCAGGTCGGTGATGCACAGTTCCCGTGCCTTGCGCAACGCGCAGGGATCGAGCTCATAGGTGATCGCCACCGGCACGATGTTGATGCAGCCGCACAGACCGCCACGATCCTCCACCTCCTTGCGCCAAGCGAGGGTCAGCATCTTGATGAGCGCTGGGTCGGTGCGGTCGAGGCCGTCCTTGGCGCGGCCTTCACGCTGCGCGATCCAGACGGATTCGGCACTTTCCAAGGAGGCCCGAATGAAGGCTGAGGTGCGATTCAGGGCTCGGTACACCGCCTTGGCGCCAGTGACGCTGCGCTCGATCACGAAACTCTTGTTCAGCCGCATGAGGTCGGCTGCGTAGGCCTTGCCGAGCAAGTTGTCGCCGATGGCGATGCGGGTGGTGGCATGTCCGGCGCGATGGATTGCGAAGTTGACCAAGCCGGTGTCCATGATGATGTCGCGGTGGGTGGAAATGAACAAATAGGGCGTCTCCGCGGCCAAGCGCTCAACGCCGCCGACACTGAAGTCGAGAATGGTCTCCTCGATTAGCGTCTCCATGTGCCCGGACAGGAACATCTGCACATCGCGCACCGTGCTCAAGCGCCTCGCCAGACGGCGCAGCAGGCGCCCGCCAAGCAGTCGGCCAAGCTGCGGCAGCAGCAACGTTGCGCGGGGATACAGGTACCGCCCCACGACCGATTGCAGGTCCGCATCCCTCGCCAACCGCGCGAGAACCCCCGGAACCTCCCCGTCCTGATAAGGGCGAATGCCCTCAAACTCCTCCATGCCCGGCATGTTACCGAAAGCAAATCGGTCGGCAATGCCTTAACATCCCGCCTGCGGTTCGGTGAAGGAGAGTGCGGATGACCTTGGCAACCAAGCCCTACGAGCATGGCTTGCTCGACCTCGGCAACGGCGGCTACGCTTGGCTGCAGCCGGACGGCGGTTGGGGGTGGAGCAACGCCGGGCTGATCGTCGACGGGGATCAATCACTCATCGTCGATACCCTGTTCGACAAGCCCCTTACCGCGGACATGCTCAAGGCCATGCGCGCCAGCGAGCCCAGGGCCACCGCGGAATTCGACTTCCTCATCAACACCCACGCCAACGCCGACCACTGCAACGGCAACGAGCTGGTCGCCGAAGCGGAGATCATCGCCTCCCAAGCGTGCTTTGATGAGCTCGCCCGTGAAAACCCAAACTTGCTGCAGACGCTGATGGAGCAGGCGCCTTCGATGGGGGAAGTGGGCGAGTTCTTCCTCTACTGCTTCAGCGATTTTGACTTTCGCGGCATCAACCGCACATTGCCGACCCGCACATTTGAGGACGAGATGACGCTGACGGTGGGCGACAAGACCGTCTGCTTGAAGCAGGTCGGGCCGGCCCACACGGCAGGTGACATCCTCGCCCATGTCCCCGACGACAAGCTCATTTTCACCGGCGACATTCTCTTCATCGAAGGGCACCCGATCATTTGGGTAGGACCGATCGGCAACTGGATCGACGCCTGTGACCATATGCTGGCGTTGGACTTGGAGTGCGTGGTGCCCGGCCACGGTCCGGTGACCGACAAGCAGGGCGTCACGGCCATGCGCGACTACCTCCAATACGTGGCCGAGGAAGCTCGCAAGCGCTTCGATGCCGGCCTCGGCGTGATGGAGGCGGCGCGGGACATCGCCCTGACCGACTACGACTCCTGGGGCGACGCGGAGCGCATCGTGGTCAACGTGGCGACGCTGTACAAGGAGTTCGCCAACGACGCCGAACCCAACAACATCACCGAACTGTTCGCCCTGATGGCGGCGCTGCACAAGGAGCGTCGCCGCTAGCGGCTCCCTCAACCGGCCGCAGCACTCAATTCAAAGCAGCCAAGGATGGAGCAGAAAGCCGCGAGCGCCATCCTCGCCGAGTTTCGGGCTTATCGGCAGCACTTCGAGCGCATCACGATTGGCGCGGTAGAGCGTTTCCGCCACGCCGACTGGCCCGGCGTGCAAGCCGCGAGCCTTGCCCGACTGAATCTTTACAAGACGCACATCGACCGGGTGACAGCGCAAATCGGCCCCGGCCGCGGAAGCCTTGGGAAAGTGCAGTGGACGGAAGTCAAGAGCGCCTACGCCAAGGCCATTGCCGAGGCGCCCGACGGGGACCTCGCGGAGACCTTCTACAACTCCGTGCATCGGCGCATCACCCGCGATCCGGCGCTCGACGGCGAGCGGATGTTCCTCGCCACGTCCTTCAGCGCCGGCCCCACTCCTCCGGCTAGGGAGAGCTTGACGAGCTGCTATCGCCCAACCGCCGGGCTGGCCGCCATGGTGCAGCGCATACTCGATGAACGGGCGCCGGAATTGCCGTGGCAGGACCAACGCCGCGACATCCGCAACATCATCCGTTCGCTGATCGAGGCGCGGCCCGAAGTGGACTCCGGCGAGGATTTCCACGTCGAGGTCATCAACGCCCTGTTTTGCCGCAACAAGGGCGCCTACATCGTTGGCCGGCTATGCCTCGACGACCCGTCTTCAGACCCGCGACCCAGGCGAGTCTGGCCACTGGCCCTGCCATTGGCCATGAGCGCAAGGGGCGAGGCGTACGTGGACACCCTGATTTGCGACGAGGACGAGCTGTCCATCGTGTTCAGTTTCACCCGAGCCTACTTCATGGTCCGCTCCCCCTATCCCTTTGGCCTGATCCGCTTCCTCAACGAACTGCTGCCCAACAAGAAACGCTCCGAACTTTACGCCGCCATCGGCCAGCACAAGCACGGCAAAACCGAGTTCCACCGCGGCTTCCTAGAGCACCTGCGCCAGTCCAGCGACACCTTCGTCGCCGCCCCAGGCATCAAGGGCATGGTGATGACGGTGTTCACCCTGCCTTCCTACCAGACGGTGTTCAAGGTCATTCGCGATGAGTTTCCGCCGCAAAAGGCGGTGACGGCCGACGAGGTGCGGAAGAAGTACCACATCGTCAAACGCCATGACCGCGCCGGGCGCATGGCCGACACCCAGGAGTTCAAGGACCTGCGGCTGCCCTTGCACCGCTTCGACCCGGAGCTGATTGATGAGCTGCGCGCCGCGGCCCCTTCGGCGCTGCACATCGAGGACGGCCAACTGCGCATCCGCCACCTCTACACCGAACGGGCCATGACGCCGTTGAACCTGTACATCGAGAATGCCGACCGCGCCATCCTGACCGAGGCGCTCGATGAGTACGGCAACGCCATCAAGCAGTTGGCAGCAGCCAACATCTTTCCCGGCGACATGCTGCTGAAGAACTTCGGCGTCACCCGCCACAGGCGCGTGGTGTTCTATGACTACGATGAAATCAGCTTCCTGACCGACATCAACTTCCGTGCCGTGCCGGAGCCGCGAACCCCAGAGGAGGAAATGGCGGCCGAGCCCTGGTATTCGGTGGGGTCAAACGATGTCTTCCCGGAGGAGTTCCGCCGCTTCCTGTTCGGCAAGCCGGAGATCAAGCGGCTCTTCGCAGCCCTGCACGGCGACCTGTTCACTCCGGAGTACTGGCGCGGCTTGCAGCAGGCGATCGCGGACGGCCACGCCATGGACGTGTTTCCCTATCGCCGCAAACGGCGTTTTTCCAACCAGCCGCAGCCTATTGATTCGCATGCGCAAAAGTAGGACAGTGCCGTTCCTGCGCCGCTGGTGGCAAGCCAAGTGCGCTGCTGACTGAGGGATGCGTCACTCATGGTTTGGATTCGCTGGCTGCTAACGCCCTTGACCCCATTCGCCGTCGCGGCTGCGTCGCTGGTGGCGGGGCTGCTGGTCATGCGTCAACTCAACCAAGGCTGCCCACCAGATAGGATCGCGGGCGGCCAATGCGTCACAGCGGAGCACATCACCGCCTTGGGCGTCACCTTCTACGCAGTGGTCTTGCTGGCCGTCATTGGCGGTGGCTGGGTTGTGGCCTTGGTCGCGCCTAGGGGCAAGCGAATCGCTGGGGCGCTGGCCGGCTTTCTGGTTGCCGCGGTTCCCTGCGCCCTGTACGTCATGACCGAATGGCCGGAGCTGGCGCCCGTGGCCGCCTCATCGGTGGCCGCCGCTGGCCTGACGCTATGGTGGATAGCCGCTCGAGAACGCGTTCGCGCACGAAGGAGAGCATCATGAAAACTGCTTTGAAAACCGCCTTGGTGGTCGTCATTGCCATCATCAGCATTCCCGTCACCGAGTTGAGCATGGCCAATTGGCTTCCCGTAGGCGCCTCCCTGTTCGACGCCACCCAGACCATCAACCTCTGGCTGTTCTGCATTGTGCCCGTCGGCCTGGTGGTGGTGACCTTGCAGGCCTTGGCGCTTTGGCGCATCTACCGCTCCAATCCGCTGCGCTACGGCTTGATCTACGGTTGCGTCGTCGTTCTGCTCCACACCTTCTTTCTGCATCGGTTTTTCAATCCCCCAGCGGACATCGCCATGTACGTCCTCACCGACGTCGGCGTCATGGCGATCGTGTTCGGCGGATTCAACGCCCTGTTCTGGAGGAAGGCGGCCGATCAGGCGCCTCGGGCCGAGTAGTTCCCCCGCACAATAGGATTGTTGGGCCGATTCAGCCCGAATTGGCCTGAAGAAGGCCGAGTTCCCGAGCCAGCGCCGTGATGTTCGCCAGCACCGCATCCCAATTCGGATGGCTGTTCGGCCAATCGCTCACGGGAAGAACGCCCATCCGCCCCATGTAGCTCTCGTAGTGATCACGCCACACCGGCCGCGCCAGTTCCTTCAGAACGGTGGCAACGGCATAGTGCGTGGTCTCGCCGCGCAACATGGTCTCGCGCGCGGTTTCCGGGTCGAGCGCCTCCAGCACGGGGCCGATGGCGGCCAAGTCGTGAACGTGGCGCACCAAATCTGGGTACGAGTCGGCGTTGCGCGGCAGCCGCGTGGTGAGCGCCTGCCACTTGCCGCTCGCGATTTCAGCGGGACGGATAGCCTCGAACATCCCGCCACCCAAAGCGGGCCGGGAGACGGTCGGCATCATCAGAGGAATGTGCACCAGCTCACATTTCAGCCCGGCCACCACCTGCTCGTCGGGAACGGCGCTCTTGTAGTTGTAGATGAATGTCTGCAGTACGCCATCCTTGCGGATGCGCCCCTTGCGCGTGGGTTGCAGGAACGGCATCTCCGCATGGATATGCGCCTTGAACGCCTGCCCGATCTCCTTGAGCGCCGTGATCCGCTGCTCGGCGCCAAGCCGTTGCACGGACTCGTTCGGGATCAAGCGGATATCCAGATCTTCCGAGAAACGGTTGGTCAGCCGGTGGTACGCCACCAGCGCCGTGCCGCCCTCGATGGCGAGCGTGGCCCGTTCGCTGCGGAAGCACTCCATGGCAACCAGCGCCCGGCGCACGATCAGATCCTTCTCCGCCCGGGCAGGGGAGTGACACCGCTCGAAAGTGTGGAAGTGCGCTTCGATTTCCCTGCGTGTCGGCGGCTCCTGCATTGCGCTCATGGTGACTCCTTGTTGACGGCTCGCCACTGGCTTCCCATCCGGTGTCTCGAAGATGGCCTGCACGCCGCGTTTGCGAATTAGGCGGTGGCAGGGCCGGTCCAACCGCCACACCGCGCCACCGGACTTCTGGCTGTAGCCGCGCACCGGTTCGGTCGGCTGGATGCGGTAGCCCAGCTTCGGCATCACTTCCGGGACGATCTCGAATACCTTGGCAGCACCGATGCCGTAGATGCCTTGGCCGACCCGCGTTAGCTCGCCGGACTCGCAGTAGCGCCGCAAAGCCCGGTCGCAGGCGTGCGCTGGTGCGCAAGACACCAGTTCCGAGCGCAGGATAGCCTTGCGCCCGGGCTCCCGGAGCAGGCTTCCGACCGCCTCGCAGGCGACCTCATATGCGGTAGCGGACGATGCCATTGGGCCACTCGCCAAAGTACACTGGACACTAGACAACTTAGCCGAGAGTGCCCGGTGATTCCACCACTGATGAGCAGCCGCAATGACGACGTGTTGGTCAAGTCGACGCGACGCATCGTGCCGGATTAGTCGGCGAACCGCAGGCCTATTCAAAAGTCCTTGATTTGCCGTTGATCGGTCGGGTTTTTGGA
>VYDB01000090.1 GCA_009843635.1 Gammaproteobacteria bacterium | reverse complement strand
CCATGCCCCCCCACTCAGGCGTCAGCCAAAGGCGCGGGGGTGCGAGTAGTTACGACGATAGCTACAAAAAAAAGCCCGCAATCCGTAAAGGAGTTGCGGGCCCTGTTGATCCGCTGTCAGGCGGCGCGTTCAGCGCTGTCCTAGGCGGGTGCCAAATCCCTTGAGGAGGAGAGATGAGGGGGGATTGGCAATCAGGCAGCGGCCTTGGCCGCTGCAGGCTTGGCGCTCTTCTTGGTGGTTTCGGGCGCCTTCGGTTCCTCGGTGGCAAAGGCTCCGCGCAGCAACTCGCCGGCGCTCTCGACGGCTTCCTTGAGCACTTCGCCATTCGCCTTCATGCCTTCCGTGAATCCGTTCCACATGGCCTCGCCATACTCGCGCTGGAGCTCCATGAAGGAAGTGATGTCCTTGACCTCGGGCAGCTTCTCGGCGAACGTCCGGTTCGTTTCGAAGACCTTCTGCACCCCTTCGGTCTGCAGTTCCGCCAAGCGGCGCAAGGTGCCCGTGTTGAGTTCAAACCACTCGCGGCCGAGGGCCGCTTGTCTTTCCATAGTGTTCATCAGCAGTGTCTCCTTTCAGTTTTGGTCCTGGTGGTGGCGTCGTACATCGTGCCGCAGTTCGTGCGCAATCAATGCTGCAACGCACAATGAGCGTATTGTGCACCACACAATTGTGCATTGCAACATTTTTTTTTTCAACTTTTTTGCCTAAACCTGTTTCCAGCTCGGACAGAGCACTGGTCAAGCCACCCGAGGCAGCATTTCAGCGGACAGCGGTGCCGTCGCCGCAAGCGGATGCACGTTGGCGGGCTTGGCGGGCAGAACCGCGGCCTTCAGGTTGATGAACTCGGTGAGGATCGCATCGCGAAGACGGCCAGCGTCGGGCAGTGCCTTGGCGCAGGCGGTGATGCCCAGATACAGGACACCGTCGTAGCTCTGCACCGTCAGATTGACGCCTGTGCCATGTGCGGCAATCGATACTGGGTAGTGGGTCAGCATCCGGGCGCCGTTGGAGTAGAGCGTCTGGCGCGGGCCAGGGACGTTGGATATGACCACATTGATTGGCTGGGGGCCATCCGCGACGCCCGTTCGCTCTGTCCAGAGCGCCATGTTGCGCAAGGCGGTGGGCAAACCCGGCAGTGCCGCTTCGCCAGTCAGAAGCGGTGCTGCTTCCACCGTCGCTGCCTTCGCCGCCCGTGCCGAGGCGGCCACGACCGCCACGCGCGCCTTGGCATTGGCGATATCGGTGCCGAGGGCCACTTGCATCATCGTGACTTGGTTGTTCAATGACGCTTCCCCGGGCTGGCGCAGGGAGACCGGGCAGCCTGCGATGAGCGGTGCTTTGGGTAGGTCCCCCTTGGCCTCCAGGTAACGACGAAGTCCGCCACCGCAAACGGCTAGGAAGACATCGTTCAGCCTCGCATCCAGTTCGCGGCCAACGGCTTTGATGTCCGCCACCGGCACTTCGCCGACGGCATAGGTTCGCGCGGCGGACAAGGGTCGGTTGAAGACCGTCTTTGGCGCCGGGGCCTGGGGTGCGCCAAGGCTCTTGCTCGGATCGAGGGCGCGCTGCCAAAGGCGGGCGGCAGCGGTGAGCCGCTCCGGCCAGCGGGTGATTTGATCCACTTGCATGGCGGTGAAGTTTCGCCAAGCGTCCACCAGCAGGGACGCAGCGCTGTGGTGGGCTGGCCGCTCAGTGAACACCGAGGGTGGGGTTGGGACATTCTGAGATTCGGGTTCAGAGTCCATCAACTTCATGGTCGCCGCCTGACCTGCCATGCCATCAAGGCAGGCGTGATGCACCCGGCTGTAGTAAGCCACCCGGCGATTCTTTATGCCGTCCCCGTTCGCCAGGCCGCAGAGCACGGCCATCTCCCACAGCGGACGGCTGCGGTCCATGGGCGCTGCATGCAGTTCGGCGATGGTCTGTTCGAGTTCCGCCTGGCCGCCAGGGGCAGGCACGTCAATCCGGTAGATATGGCGGCTGATGTCGAAATCGGGGTCGCGCACCCACAGCGGATGGTCGAGATCGAATGGCGTGTCCTGCAGGCGGTTGGTGATGTACGGCACCATGTGGCTGCGCCCGGCGATGTATGGCCTCAGAGTGGCGATGAACTCATCCTCAGTGACGCCGTCTGGCAGCGCCAGCACTTGAACCGAAGCGACGTGCATGGGGCTCAGCGGGGTTTCGGCATACAGGAAGCCGGCATCCGTGGCGCTCAACTTGTACATGATCCACTCCTTCTAGGTTGCGGCGAAATGAACACGGGGTTGTTACCGCAAGTAATGTGCCAGCACCGAATTGACGCATTCCTTGCTGCAAATCGGTGGTGTTCATGCTGAGAGCGGCGCAATATACGGCCTAATTGTGACAAATCAACCCCACCATCCGCCCTGAGTGCACTGTCGATATTGCAGTGCAACAAAATGATTGACCTAAGCGCGGCAATTGGCGACACTGACCCCCATGACAGGTTGATGACAGGAAGCGGAGAGTAGCTTGTACGAAGAACTTGACGTGGGGAGCCATCGAACCCAACCGCCACCGTTTTTGTACTTGGCCGCCGAACTGCCGAGGTTGCTTGGCGAGGCCGCTTCGTTGCCAATGGCCTGGTCCGCCCTGACGGCCAATGCACCCAAGGGCGACGGGCATCCGGTGCTGGTGCTGCCTGGCTTCACCGCCGGAGATGGATCGACCTTGCTGCTGCGGCGTTTCCTCACTCGACTCGGCTACAACACCCTGCCTTGGCTGCTCGGCAACAATCGTGGCGCTCCGGCGCAGTTGCTCAGCCTCATGCGGCGCTTCTACCGTCTGACCCAAACTTACGATGAGCCGATCTCCATAGTCGGCCAGAGCTTGGGCGGCGTCTACGCTCGCGAAATTGCGCGTGAGTTCCCCGACGCCGCGCGTTTTGTCGTCACCTTGGGCAGCCCTTTTGCCGCCACCAGTCATCACTCCACCAGCCCGATGGTGGCGCGCCTGTTCGAATCGATGTCCGGCGTCACGGTGGAGCAAATGCGCACCGAGATGGCGCATCAGGATTCCCGGTTGCCGCCGCCGGTGCCAGTGAGCGCCCTCTACAGCCGCACCGACGGCGTGGTGAGCTGGCGTGCCTGTATGGAACGGGAATCGGATCTGACGGAGAACATCGAGGTGATTGGCAGCCACAGCGGCATGGCCATGCATCCGATGGTGCTGCACGTCGTCGCCGACCGGTTGGCGCAACCCTTGGAAGGCTGGAAGAAGTTCGATCGGCGTTGTGGCTTGCGGCCCTTCATCTTCCCCGATCCCGCGCCCCCGCCGGCGGCATGAGCCAGCACGCTAGTGCCTCGTCAAGCGTCATACGTCGCATCAGCGTCCGCCCCTTGGTTCGTGGCAAGGCGCGGCCCGCAGGTAATGGCCGGTCCCATTGGCAAGGGGCGCAACGCGGCCACGGGCCAAGGGGCGGACGCCCTTCGGGAGCGTCGGCGGCGCGCCATCGCTTCGTTGCAGCCCTTGGCAATGCGGCCAGGCATTCCCTGCGGGCCGCGCCTCGCGCTGACGCGCCGCCGTCGCTCTGATGCGACGTATGACGCTTGACGAGGCACTAGATGCATCGGCTCAAGAAATACCCGAATCGGCGGCTCTACGACACCACCGACAGCAAGTACGTCACCCTGCATGACTTGCGCCAGCTAATCGTTGACGGCGAGAGCATCAGCGTGGCTGACAGCCGCGACGGCAGCGACCTCACCCGCGTCGTGCTCATGCAGATCCTCGCCGAGCAGGAGGCCGAGGGGCACGAGCCGGTGCTCACCAACCGCGCCCTTGAGCAAATCATCCGTTTCTATGGCGACCGGCTTGGCAACGTTGCCTCCCGCTACATTGAGCAGTCCATGCTGACCCTCCTGGAGCATCAGGATCAATTCCGCTCCCGCATGCGGCAACTCAGTGAGCTCAATCCGCTCAACATCATGCGCCAAGCCTTGGACGGCGCTGCGCCCCGCAACCCGCCGCCGCCGGCTGAGAAGCCGGTTGCCGAGGAGCCGCCAGAAGCCGACCGGTCGTGACCGCGGTCCAGACCGGCCTCGTTTGGCAAAGCGCCCGCCAACTGAACCAGGCCATCCGTGCGGGGACGCTGTCCGCGGCCGAGTTGATGGCGGTGGCTTACGATCAAATCGAGCGGCTCAATCCGAAGGTCAACGCCATCGTCAACCTGTTGCCCCGGGACGAAGCGTTGGCAGTGGCGCGCGCGCGGGATCAAGCCCGCGCACGCGGCGAAGGGGGCGGTCCTTTGTGCGGCCTGCCGCTGGCGGTGAAGGATCTGGAAGACGCAGAGAGCTTTCCCACCACCTTCGGTTTTCGGCCCTTTGCTGGGGCCGTGGCCAAGGCCGATGGTGAAGTCACTGCCCGCATGCGCCAAGCGGGAGCCATCGTCATCGGCAAAACCAATGTGCCCGAATTCGGCCTCGGCTCCAATACGTTCAACGCACTCTTTGGCGCCACTTGCAATCCCTACGATCTCGAGAGGACCGCAGGCGGCAGCAGTGGCGGGGCTGCTGCCGCCTTGGCCACCGGCATGCTGGCCGTCGCCGACGGCAGCGACATGGGCGGCTCGCTGCGCAATCCTGCCGCTTTCTGCAATGTGGTGGGCTTTCGCCCCTCCATGGGAAGAGTGCCGGGCCACCGCGCTTATGGCTGGCTGGCGCGACTGAGCACCATCGGTCCCATGGCCCGCAACGTTGGCGATGCGGCCTTGCTGCTGTCGGTGCAATCAGGCTACTGCGCCACCGATCCGCTGTCCCGAATGGAGCCGGGCGCGGAGTTCGGCGGCTCTCTCGACTGTGACCCGCGGACCCTGCGCGTTGCCCTAAGCGACGATCTGGGTGGCTTGCCGGTGCAGCCGCAAGTGCGGGAACGAGTCAACCAGGCCGGAACGGTCTTTGCGGACCTCGGCGCCGAAGTGGAGCAGGCCTGCCCGAATCTGGATGGAGCCATGGCCGTGTTTCAAGCGCAGCGGGCAGCGGGGTTGGCGGCCTTGGGCAAGCAGCTCGACCGGCAGGTGCCGGATTGGCGCCGGTACGCCAAGGACACGGCGGTGTGGAACATAGAAAGGGGCTTGAGCCTTACCGCCGATGAGCTGATCGGCGCGGAGATCGAGCGCACCCAAATCTACCGCGATGCGGCGCGGTTCTTCGAGCGCTACGACGTTCTGCTGTGCCCTGCCGCCCAAGTGACGCCCTTTCCGATCGGTGACGAATGGGTACGCGAAATCAATGGCCAACCGATGGCCACCTACATCGATTGGATGGCGGTTTGCTGCACCATCACGGTCCTCGCAGCGCCCGCCATCTCCGTACCCGGTGGTTTCACACCGGCCGGCGGCTTCACCCCGGAGGGCCTGCCCGTGGGCCTGCAAATCGTCGGCGCGCCGGGCCAGGACCTCAAGGTGCTCCAGGCGGCGCGGCTATTCGAGCAAGCCACCGGGCATGGCAAGATTCGGCCCCCGATTGTCGAGAAGCAGCTTGCGCCTCAGGCGGAGTAGGCGGCGGTCCGGAGTGTTTTAGTTGCGCCACCGCACCCAGCCGGCGCCTTGGTGCCCGAAGTCGAAGGCTTCGGGGTGCAGCAGTTCGGCGAGGATTTCAGCCGACTCCACCAGACGCGGCCCGGGGCGGTTGAAGTATTGGTTACCGTCGGTCACGAACACCCGCCCGGAACGCACGGCGGAGAGCCGCCGCCATTGTGGACGCTCGGTGAGGGCAGGCAGCTCGTCGATGGAGCGGGCGATGTCAAAGCCGCAGGGCATGATCGCCACCACGTCGGGATCGCCGGCTTCGAGTTGCTCGATGTTGAAGTAGCCGGAATGACGCCCGGCCTCGCCCATCATGACGGTTCCGCCGGCGATGGCCACCAACTCCGGCAACCAGTTTTCAGCGTGCATGAGCGGGTCGATCCACTCGATGCAGGCGATTGAGGGCCGCGTTGAACAGGTCTCCGCCTGCGTCCGAATGGCATCAAGCCGTGTGGTCAATTCGCCCACGAGCGACTCGCCGCGCTCCGGCGTGCCGAGGGCGTTGGCGACCGCGGCGATGTCCCGCCAAACGTCCCCTAAGGCCATCGGTTCCAAGGCGACGACGTGCGGCTGGGAGTTGACCAGTTCACACACCGCCCGCTGCACGTCCGCAAGGCTTACGGCACAGACCTCGCACTGGCTCTGGGTGATGATGTGGGTTGGCGCCAGTTGGTCCAGCAACTCGACATCGACACGGTAAACCGACAGCGCCTCGGCAACGAGGCTGCGCACTTGGTTGTCAATCAAGCGGCTGGACGCGCCGGCATCGACTTTCGACGACGAGCAAACCGGCACCTCCGCCACCGCTGCGGGAAAGTCGCACTCGTGGGAACGACCCACCAGTTGCTCCTCGAATCCGAGCGCGGCGACGATTTCGGTGGCGCTGGCAATGAGCGATACGATGCGCTGCTCCGCCATCTCTTCGGCTGTCTTGATGGAAGCTGGGTTGGTTTGCGGCGCGGGCTCCTAGGCCAACCCGCGCGCCTGAGCCAGCGCTGAACGGCGCAGGGCAAGGGGGCTGAACAGCAAGGGCAGGAACAGCGCCATGCTCAGCAGGGTGTTGCGGAAGAACGGAATCGCCTGCACGTAGCAGTCCACCAGCCCGGCCATGTTCAAGGGATAGCGCACCCCGTCACCGAGCGCCCAAACGCCGAAGTTCGACACTACGAAGAAGACAATGGCCGACCCAAGGCCGGCGGCCGCGATGCGCGGCCAGGAGCGTTGGCGACGCAGAAACAGTCCGCAGGCAACGACCAGGGCGACGGACAGGTATAGCACCGGTTGCTCGCCGTAAAACGCCCAATCGGTCCGGCCAGTGAGCAGCCAGATGCCCAAATCGCCTGCCAAGTAGATGGCCAAGGGAGCCAGAAACGCGGCCGACCGTGATGCGTAGCAGGCCGCGCCGAACAGGCACAGCGGCAGAATCGGTGAAAAATTCCAAGGGTAGAGCGTATCGTTCGGATCGATCTGCAGGCCGAAGCTGTGCAGCAAGTAAGGTGCCAGTCGAAAGCCGATGGCCACCGCGATCACAATGGCCAGAGTGGAACCTCGGGGTTGGGTCATTGGTAATCTCCTTTCATTATCACTGTTCGGGGGAGGGGGCGCTGCCCGCACTGCGGATGCGCTCTTGGAATTCGGTGGTGCTGTTGACGCGCGGGAAGGGCCCATCCGGCTGCGGGCAGCGAAGAAACTCGCACAGCGGCGGCCAGCCCTGGGCTGGATTGAAGATCAGGAGCTCGGTGCTCGCCAGGAGCCGCTTCACCCGCTCATTGTGGGCGAGGTAGCAATCAATCACGTGGGCCTTGTCGTCCATTCGGCCGTCGAACACGCCGTCCCAGATCACCTCATAGACCATCGCCGACCGCTCCGAGGCGGCGGGGTCGTCGCCTTGGCGGGCCTTTTCCCGAAATTCGACGGAACTGGGGTAAATGGTGTTCATGACGCTGGCGTACCAGGCTTCTGGATCCCGTTCCGAGAGAATCACCTTGGCGCCTGGGAACGCCGCCAACTGCGCCTCCCAATAGTTGCAGGAGGGCCAGTCCACGGTGGCTTGGTAGTTCTCGAAAAGCGTTGGCCAGTCCACTGGCTCACCGGCCGCGGCTCGGCGCCAGAGAGCAACGTGCCCCGGGTGCTGGCCCACTTCCAGCATGTGGTAGCAGGGGCCGAAGCCGAGTTGCTCCAGCGCCAGCTTGAGCGACAGGGTTCCGGTACGCCCGAAGCCGGCGCCGATGACCTTGAGACTCATTCCGCTGTGGCCGAAGCGCCGTCAAGCCGGTAGGCGGTGGCGGCGGCGTCGTGAAAAAGCCAAGCCTTCTCCGTCTCGGAGGCGTCGGCCACCAGCTTCTTGAAGGCATTCCACAGCACGGCGTAGGAGCAGCTGGCCTTGTCCACGGGGAAATTGCTCTCGAACATGCAGCGCCGGGGGCCGAAGCAGTCGATGGCGTGGCGGTAGTAACGGCCGGTGGCCGCCACGAGTTCGTCGGATGTGGCTGGCCGTTCGCGTTTGTGGAAGCCGAAGCCGTTGATGGGCATCACCAACCCGCCGAGCTTGGCGTACACGTTTTCGCAGCGGGCGAGTTCGGCCACGTCCTTGCGCCACTGCGCGAAGATGGTCTCCCGCTGGCCGGCATAGGGGCCAATGCCCAAGGGGCCGCCAAAGTGATCGAAGATGATGGTGGTGCTTGGGAAGGCGCGGGCCAGATCGGTCAGTTCTGGAATTTGGTGGTGATACAACCAGGCATCGAACGACAGGCCGCGCCGGTCGAGCTCGGCGAACCCTTCGCGGAAGGCGGGGTCGGCCAGCAGACGCTGGCTGGGATTGGTGTGCGAGTTGCGAACGGCGTCGCTCGCATCCCAACCCGCCGCGTGGCGAATGCCGCGAAAGCGCGGGCTGGCGGCGATGTGGGCGTCAAGCACCTCACCGGCAGCGGTGCCCAAGGTCAAGTCTGCGTAACTGACGATGCCCGCACAGGCGCGCATGGCCCCGTAGCCGCCCGATGCCGACATGGCCGCCACACCGTTGACGAACTCCGTTTCGCCCACGGGCCGCAGCGCCTCGGCGCCGTCGGCCCGGTACATGCTGGCGCATTCCACGAACACGGTGCTGACGATGTTGTGGCCGCTGCCGGTGTCGGCGATGAGTTCATCGAACAGGTAGCGGCGGTTCGGACGGTCCCAGAGATGGTGGTGCGGGTCGCAGATCGGGCGTTCCGGGTCGATGATGTCCTCGCTGACCTGGGCCAGCCAGTCGGCTTGGTCCACTAGTACACCACCACGGAGCGGATGCTCTCGCCCTTGTGCATCAGGTCGAAGCCCTCGTTGATGTCCGCCAACGCCAGTTGGTGGGTGATCAGGTCGTCGATGTTGATCTTGCCGTCCATGTACCAATCGACGATGCGGGGCACTTCGGTACGGCCCTTGGCGCCGCCGAAGGCGGTGCCCCGCCAAACCCGGCCGGTGACCAGTTGAAAGGGCCGGGTGCTGATCTCCTGCCCCGCGCCCGCCACGCCGATGATGATGCTCTCGCCCCAGCCCTTGTGGCAGCACTCCAAGGCTTGGCGCATCACCTCGACGTTGCCGATGCACTCGAAGGAATAGTCCACGCCGCCATCGGTGAGGTCGATGATCGCCGCCACCGGGTCGTCCACATCTTGGGCATTGATGAAGTCGGTCATGCCGAACTTCTCCGCCAACTCGCGTTTGCCGGGATTCAAGTCCACGCCGATGATGCGGTCGGCCCCGGCGATGCGCGCGCCCTGAATGACGTTCAGGCCAATGCCGCCTAAGCCGAACACGGCCACGTTGGCGCCTGGCTCCACCTTGGCCGTGTTCATCACCGCGCCGAGGCCCGTGGTGACCCCGCAGCCGATGTAGCACACCTTCTCGAAGGGGGCGTCCTCGCGGATCTTAGCCACCGCGATTTCCGGCAGCACCGTGTAGTTGGCGAAGGTGGAGGTACCCATGTAGTGGTAGAGGGTCTTGCCGCTCAAGGAGAAGCGGCTGCTGCCGTCGGGCATCACCCCGCGGCCTTGGGTCTCACGAATCGCGCCGCAGAGGTTGGTCTTGCCGGACAGGCAGAACTTGCACTGGCGGCATTCCGGCGTGTAAAGCGGAATGACGTGATCGCCGGGCGCCACCGAGTGCACGTCCGCCCCAACCTCCACCACCACCCCGGCGCCTTCATGTCCCATGATGGCGGGAAACAAGCCCTCCGGGTCGGCGCCGGAGAGCGTGTAGGCGTCGGTGTGGCACAGTCCCGTGGCCTTGATCTCCACGAGCACTTCGCCAACCTGCGGCCCCTCCAGTTGCACGGTCTCCATCTCCAGCGGCTGGCCCGCCTCGAATGCCACGGCTGCACGCACGTCCATTGCTGTCCTCCTCAACTCCGTCGATTACCGGTGCTTGCCGGTGAGGCTAGTTGTTTGCTCGGCTAGGCTCAAGGGGTTGAAAGGGTCCTAGAACAAATTCAGGAAGTCCCGCTTGCCGAGGGGCGCGCCTTTGATGCGCAGCATGTCATAGGCGGTGGTGGCGTGGAAAAAGAAGTTCGGCAGGGAGAACCCCAGCAGGAACTTCTCGCCTTGAAAGGGGATCGCGTTCTTGCCGAGCCGGAATTCGAGCGGCTTGCCCTCGAACCCGTTCACTTGCGCCGGGGTGAAGGCGTCAAGCCCAGCGAGCGCTTGAGCGATGAGGTTCTGCAGGCCCGCGTAGTCTTCGCCGGCCGGGTTCGGTGGCGTGAAGACGCCGGCTTCGACGCCCTTGAGGGCCCCGAGCGAGTGGTGTGCCGTGGAAACGACTTGGAACTGGAACGGCAGCATGTCATCGATCAGCCGCGTCTGGACGACATCGTCAAGCGGGATGCCGCTCGCTTCGCAGTGGGCGCGGCCCTTCTCAAGCACGTTCGCGGTGGCCCCGAGAATCTGCCGGAACGGGCCGACAGTGGCGTCATACAGTGAAGTGGACATGGACAGTCTCTCCGTTTGGGTAGTGTGGTTTCGGTCAGGTCAAGGCGACGAGCGTCCGGGATGCCCCCTAAAAGGCCTCGCCTAAGCTGAACCATTGGAAAGCGGGGAAGCCTACCAGTTGCGCTGCGACTGAGCCATAGCTGTACTGGGCGGTTACCGGTTCATGGTCAGGGCCAATGACGGCTGGCGCTCGGTTCGGCGATAATTCCGTTGGATGACATTCAGGCCACGGCTGACGGTAGCGCATGAACATCGGCGGCATCGACATTCCCCCATCCGCCATCGCTTGGAAGTTCGTGCGTTCCCGGGGGCCGGGCGGCCAAAACGTCAACAAGGTCGCGACGGCGGTGGAGTGCCGCCTGAATCTAGACGAAGCGGGCATCGACCCCAGTGTCCGTGAAAGGCTTAAGGCGTTGGCGGCCAGCCGCCTGACTGCGGCGGGCGACATCGTCATCTTCGCCGACACTCACCGCACCCAGCAGCGCAATCGGGAGGCCGCCCTCGAACGCTTAGGCGCGCTGATCGAACAAGCCCGGCAGGTGCCTAAACGCCGCATTCCCACGGTGCCCAGCGCAGGCGCCAAGGCGCGGCGCCGCGACCACAAGCGGCGGCGAGCCGGCGTCAAGGAACTGCGCGGTCGGTTGCGGCCCCCAGGCGAAGGCTGAATCCCGCCTGTGCAAAGCCTTTGAGTTTATAGGTCGATGGAATTACAGTGCCTGCCCCCGCCAACCGGCGATTTGGGTGTCCCATGAGCACACTGAATTGGCCCTTCTCCCAAGACGCGGCACTGAACATCGTCAAGGCCGAGGGTGCCCATCTGTTCACCGAGACGGGCCAGGCGGTGCTGGATGCCGCTGGCGGCGCGGTGGTCACCAACGTGGGCCATGGCCGCCAGCGGGTGGTTGAGGCCTTGGCCAAGGCCACCGCCGAGACCACCTACGTGGTGCCGCCTTGGATCACGCCGGGGCGCCAAGCCATGGTCGAGGCCTTGGAGCGGGATTGGCTGCCCGAGGGCATCTCGCGCATGCACATCACGTCCGGCGGCTCCGAGGCAGTGGAGTCGGCGGTGAAGCTCGTATTCATGCATCACGCTGCGCAGGGGGACTTGGGTCGGCGCAAGATCCTGTCCAGGGACATTTCCTATCACGGCGCAACCTTCACCACAACCGCGATCAGCGGCCATTGGGCGCGGCGGCAGGGGCTGGAGCAGGCACTGCCCGACCATCCCAAGGCACCCACGGCCCATCCGCTGCGCTGTCCCTTGGGTGCGCATCACCCGCAGGCGGGCGACCACTATGTTGAGGCAATGGCCGAAGTGATCGAGCGAGAGGGACCGGACAGCATCGCCGCCCTAATCGTGGAACCGATCACCGGTGCGTCCGGCGGGGCCATCGTGCCGCCAGAGGACTATTGGCCCAAGGTGCGCGACCTATGCGATGAGCATGGCATCTTGCTGGTCTTCGATGAAGTGATGACTGGATTCGGGCGCACCGGGCTGCCGTTTGGCCATCAGCATTGGCCAGTGACCCCGGACCTCTTGGTTGGTGGCAAGGGCATGGCGGGCGGCTATGCGCCCTTGGGCGGGGTGTTTACCACCGAGGCCATCGGCGCGTCGATCGATGCGGCCGGATACAGCCTCATGTTCCACACTTTCGGTGCCCATCCCGGCGCTTGCGCGGCGGCGGCCGAAGTGCTGGCGATCATGGTGGAGGAAGATCTCGTGAAGCGGGCGCGGCAGCTCGGCGAACGCTTGGCGACACGGCTGCAGGAGGCCTTTTCCAACCACCCCCATGTCGCGGAATCCCGGGGACGGGGCCTGCTGCAGGGCATCGAGATCGTGGCCGACCGCAGCACCCTGGCGCCCTTTCCGAAGGCGGATCAAATCGCCGCTCGGGTTGTCAAAGCAGCGCTTGACCGCGGCGTGTTCTTCTACGCGGGCGGTACCGGCGAATTTCGCGACGTCATCCTGCTGGGCCCGCCCTTCATCGTGACCGAAGGCGACATCGACACCATGGCCGCAGTGCTGCGCGAGGCCGTGGACGAGGTGGCCGGCTGCTAAGCCGACTCTACAACGCAGGTGCCGGCGCCGGCCGCGCTGCCAAGCTCCTTAGCTGGCTCTCGATGTTCGACAGCCGAGTGTTGACTTGTACGCGGTAGGCGTCGATGGCGGCGATGGCCTGTTCGTTTTCGGTCACTCGGCTGCTGGACGCCGCTGCGGTCTGCGTGGCGGCGTTGACCCGATCCACGAGATCCCGCTGGCCCCGGAGCACTTGCTGAAGCTGCAGTTCGATGCTGGCCAGTTGATCGATCAGCGCCTGCTGTTGGTTGAACGCCTTGTCGTGGCGGTCCACGGCGCTCTTTAGGGTGCGGTCGGAGCTTTGCAGGCTGGCGATGGCGGCCTTCTGAGTTTGCAGCAGCTTCTGGTTGTCCTGAATCCACTTCTTGTTGCGCTCGTTGGCCACCGCCCAGAGCTTGCGCACCTCAGATTCCCAGAAGTTGATCTCCTCGTCGGTCTCGGCCTCGGTTTCGCTCATGACTTGGTCGGTCATGCGCAGGCGCTCCTCCAAGGCCCGCAAGCGGCTGTCGGCCTCGGCCGCCTTGCGCTGCTCGTCGATCAGCAGTTGGTGCTGATTGGCGATGAACCAGCCCGCGACGCCGAGGCCGGCGACGAGCGCGGCGACCACCAGGTTGATGGCGATCGACCGGCCACCGCCCCGACCGTTGCCGCCCGGGCGCGGACGGGCACCGCCCGCCGGACGCCGCCGGGCGTCATCCGGGGCGGTGGAGATGCTAGGGGCGGATGAAGGCTCCGACATCTGCTGTTTCCCGAACCGCGCTCGCTGCTACCCAGTGACCACCAACAGGCCGTACAGCACGGCCCAAAGCACGAAGCTGGACGTGATGACGCCCTTAACGGTGGTCAAGGGGCCTTGCTTGCCGAAGATGGCGTTCAACTCCAGGGCCGCGATGATGATCAGAATGATGATCAGCGCGGTCGTGTTGCCGCCGATGAAGGGGCCATTGGGCATGTGGGCGCTCGATACCATGAAGTAAAGCATGGGCACCGAAAACAGGGTGTTGGTGCGCGACGCCAGGGCGGCCTTCGGGGCGGCGCCGGCGGCTTCCGGCAACGCCTCCCCGCCCGCTTTGATTTGGTCGTTGGAGGCGATGACGATCTTCTGGTTCGGCCAGATAATAAGCCAGACGTTGAGGAACATCAGGATGGCCATGACCGAGCCGACGAAAATATCCATCGTGAGCCCCGCCCCGCGTATGGCGAGCATGATCAAGCCGGTAATCAGGGTGAACATCGCGCCCCAACGGAACCACCACAAGGCCCTGGGCGCCAGCTTGGTGAAGGCATCCACCCGGGCGTCTGGGTCGGCTTCCTTGAAGTACTCCGTCTGCACGAAGTTGAAGTAGTACAGCAGCCCAATCCAAGTGATGCCGAACAGGATGTGCAGCCACCTGGACAGAAAATCGATTGTCAGTTCCATTTCGGTCATAGCTTGTCCCTCCAGACCAATCGGGGTGAGTTCAGGTCATTGGGGAATATAGCCCGGTGGTGGACGATTTTCGAGTCCCTGTTGGGAGGCGTTTCGCCCTTAGCCTCAGCCGAATTTTGATTCCACGAACGCGACCAAGCGATTGAGGCCCTCCTCCAGGCGGTCGTGGGATTGGGCGAAGCTGATCCGCACATGGCTCTCGTTGTCGGGGCCGAAGGTGTAGCCTGGGGCCACGCCCACGTCCTTCGCCGCGAGGATGTCCATGGCGAAGGCATAGCTGTCCTTTAGGCCCACGATTTCGGGAAAGGCGTAGTAGGCGCCCGCCGGGGAACTGTGGCGAATCAGGCTGTGGCCGCCGAGCACTTCATCGACGATGGCGCGTCCGCGCCGGTACTGGGCCTGAAGCTGCCGCACGAAGCCCTCGCCCTGCTCGAGTGCGACGATGCCGCCCGGCTGGGCGAACACGGTTGAGCCGGTGTTGTAGCATTCGGAGAGCGCCGCCCATTTTTCAGCGAGGCTGGCCGGGGCCACCACCCATCCGAGCCGCCAGCCCGTCATCGCCCAGGCCTTGGAAAAGCCGTTGACCACAATAAGCGGGTCTTCGTCGTCGGCCCATTGCAGGAACGAGGGCGCCGGATCGGTGTCGAACACGGTCCGATGGTAAACCTCGTCGGCAATGAGCAGGATGCCGCGCTCCCGGCAAAGATTGAGCAGTTGCTGTTGGTCCTCCGGGGGCATCATCCAGCCGGTGGGGTTGCACGGCGAATTGACGTAGATCGCCTTGGTGTTCGCCTGCACGGCGGCTGCAACCTCGCCAAGGTCCAAGCGCCAGCGATCGTTGTCGAGGCGCTGGCGTACATGGCTTAGCCCGCAGCCGGTCACCCGGAAGACCGCGTCGATGTTGGGCCAGGCGGGGCTGACGATGATCCCGTGGTCGCCCTCGCCGAGTGCGATCTGGGCGGCAATCAGCACGCCGAGCATGGCCGATCCGGGCACGGTGATGCGATCGGGATCGACATCGATCCCGTAGAGGCGATCAAGATAGGCCTTGATGGCGCTGCGCAGAGCTGGGTGGCCACGGGTGTGTACATAGAAGGTGCGACCCTCATCGAGCGCTTCGGTGGCGGCAGCGCAGATGAAGCTCGGCGTCGGCAGGTCGCCTTCGCCGAACCACAGCGGAATCACTGCCGGATCGTCGAAGCGACTGAACGCCACCTTGGTGATGCCGTTCTGCTGGAGGCGGTCGATGGCCGGGCGCAGGGGCAGCGCTAGCCCGACTTCCGCAACTCAGCGTCATTTCGGGCGTAAGTCATTGATTTTT
>VYDB01000099.1 GCA_009843635.1 Gammaproteobacteria bacterium | reverse complement strand
AAGCAAACTCCCATCCGTCGCCATGGTCGCCTCCCGCCGCGGAGCGGCATCGGTTAGTGTCACGAACATGTTGCCCCATGGCGGCACCCATTCCCAGGCTTCACAGGCCCCCTCGGCCCCCTTGGGGTGGAAATCCCCGAATCCGGCCCTCACGGCACCCCGCAATCCCGTCACATCAACGATCGTGTGGGGTGAAGAAAGAAAAGCGCCGCCCGCAAACCCCCGCCGCTAATGGCTCTCAGAACAGCGCAAGTGCCTCAGATTGAGTCGAACGGACAACGGGAGGAGCCGCAGCCCGAATCCAACCCCCTTGGGCCGCTCCATGCCACCCACCTGACTCCCAATCGTCATGGCCACGGAGGTGCCGTCGATGGGCGTGGATAGAATCCAAAGGCGGGATCGATAGCCGGTGCTGTGCTCCTGAAAATCCACTTGGGAGTAGCCCAACCCGAAGATGTGGGCCACTGCCGACACATCAAAAGCCGTGTTCAGCAGCCCGCCGGCTCCAACCCGGGTCTTGAACTTGAAGGCACTTCGAAGATAAGCGCCGTCAATCGTGATATCGCCCTCACGACTGACGCTTTCGTAGCCATGCACGTAACGGAGATGGGCCATATCTACCGAGTTCTCGGTCGTCTCCTGGGGATGCCCGCGAAAGCGAAGGGTATGAAAACGCAAGCCAGTCCAGCGGCTCTTTTCATGCGCGGGGTGCCCCCTCGCGCTCCCCAGCTGAGGGCTCCCTTCATGCGAGGGGTGCCCCCTCGCGCTCCCCAGCTGAGGGCTCTCCGGCAGCTCCCATTGCGGCGAACGGCCGCGGATGCCCCACCAGCCGAACACCATGCCCTCGATCTCCCGGGTGGCGTACACGTTCAGGCGAGCGGACTTGGGCGGCAGGGCATAGGGTGTGGCGACGCACCGACCGGTGGTGTCGTATGCAAAGCCGTGGAACGGGCAGATCAGCCGCCCCTCGCAAACCCGGCTCCCCACCTCTGGCGCCAGCGAGGAGCCCAAGTGCGGGCAGACCGCATCCGCCACGCACACGCGTCCTTGTTCATCGCACCAAGCGACGATCTCCTCGCCGAGCCAAGTCTTGTGGATGAGGTTGCCGTTGCCAAGGTCGGCGCGGTTGGCCACGAAGTACCAGCCTTCCGGGAAGGGGTGCAACGCCGGGCTGTCGCCGTTCATGTTCAGATCACCCAGCTTTGCTGCTCTGCCGCGGTTGGTTTCGTCCACTATCGTTTCGGCTCTTAGCAAATCGCAGCCTCAACCATAGCAAGACATGACTTATTGTCAACTAAATTGATTGCACCACACGCTCCGCATGACGGACGCCGACATGCCGTGTTGAACACCGTTGCGCTGCGCTCAGGGGATCATGACCGTGACATCCGTCGCTTTCGCCGCTATTGTGAACGATTCCAGGCGACTTGAGAGACCTCACGATGGACATGGATGGAGCCGTCTGACCCCGTGGCCAAGACCGCCAAGCCCCCGAGCTTCGGGCAGCGCAACAGACCATGAACGGCAACGACGACCACTCCGCGGACCCTAAAGGACCGATCGCCTACATGGCTGGCAACGATGTTGCCGCCAACCTTTTCATGCTCCTGATCCTCGCGGCGGGCCTCGTGTCCCTGTCCGGGCTCGAGCGCGAATCCTGGCCAACCATACACTTCAACCAAATCGAAGTTTCCATCGCCTATCCCGGCGCAACGCCGGAGGAGGTGGAGGAGTCGATTATCGCCAAGGTCGAAGAGCAGGTCAGTTCCCTTGACGATGTCCGTGCCGTCAAGTCCTTGGCCACTCCGGGGGTCGCCTCGGTCAGGCTCGAAATGAAAACGGGCACCGACATACCCCAGGCGCTCGATGAGGTCGATTCGGCAGTCTCGCGCATCCAGTCCTTTCCCGCAGGCGCCCAGCGTCCCCTAATCACGGAAATGACCAGCCGACAGAGCATTATCCGGCTGGTGGTCTATGGCGACATCTCCGAACGTTCGCTGAAGGAACTCGCCTACCAGATCGAAGATGAACTGGCGTCGCTGCCACCCGTGTCCATGGTCGAGACCAGCGGCGTGCGAGACTACGAGATATCCATCGAGATACCGCTGCGCCAACTGCGCGCCTTGGGTCTGACCCTCGATGACGTCGCCGCCTCGATTCGCCGCAACTCCATGGACCTGCCCGCCGGTCAGATCGACACCGCGCAAGAGCAGATTCGGGTGCGCACCGTTGCACAGCGCTACGTGCAACGAGAATTCGAGAACATCGTCGTCCTGAGCCGCAGCGACGGCACCATCGTCCGACTCGGCGACATCGCCCAGGTCCGAGACGGTTTCGAGGACGCGGACCTGATCGTCCGCCACCAAGGCAAGCCCGCTGCGTTTGTGGAGGTCTCGCGGATGGCCGGCGAGCATGTCATGGAGGTGGCCACGGCCGTGCAGGAACAGGTTGCGAACGTCATCGTCCCGTCGCTCCCGGAGGGCGTGCGGGTGGACATCCTCAACGACGAGTCGCAGACCTACGACGAGCGCGTCGATCTGCTGCTGAAAAACGGCGGCATGGGCTTGTTGCTCGTTTTGGTCGCGCTGGCGCTGTTCCTGGAAATCCGCCTCGCGGCCTGGGTGGTTGTCGGCTTGGTGACGGCGTTCGTTGGCGTCCTAGCCGTGATGCTGGCGTTCGACGTCCCGCTCCACACGGTCTCGCTGTTCGTGTTCGTGTTGGCCATCGGCATCATCGTCGATGACGCCATCGTCGTGGCAGAGCACATTCATCTCGAACGCCAGCGAGGCACCCCTGGTGTCGTCGCGGCGATTCGCGGCGCGCGCCGCATCAGGGTGCCGCTGACGTTTGCCGTCCTGACTTCAATCGTGGCATTCACTCCGGTGCTTTTCATACCCGGCGGCATCGGCGAAATCTGGCGGGCATTGCCGATCATGATCATCGCGATGCTGCTGATTTCGCTGTTCGAGTCGTTGCTGATCCTGCCCAATCACCTCTCCCGACTGCACGGTCCCGATTGGACACCGACCGGCGGGATCGACCGGTTCTTCGCGCGCACTAGAGAGGTTGTGGACCGCCGCCTAGCGCAGTTCATAGACGGCCCCCTAGATCGGGCGCTGAAGTTCGCGACCGACCAGCCAGCGCTGGTGGTGGCCGGGGCCATTGGGCTTTTCATCGTCAGCGTCTCGTTGTTGCCGGCCGGCATCGTCCCCTCCACCTTTGCCGACGACGTACAGGGCGACTTCGTCACGGCGAGGCTCGACATGCCGGACGGGACCACCGCGGAGAGAACCTTCGCGGTCGCCAAGGCGCTCGAGGCGGCCGGTCAGCGGGCCATTGAGGCTCTGTCCGTCGAGCGGGGCGATGATGCGTCATCCTTGGTGACGGGCGTCACGGTGACGGTCGGCGAGGGGCCGCGCCGCGAGGGCGGGGGCCTTGCTCCCGTAGCCACAAGGAATCCCCAAGCCAACGTTGCCGCCATCGAGTTCAAGCTCGTCGGCGCTCAGCAACGGAACATCTCCACCGCTGAAGTCGTGCAGGCGTGGCGCGAAGAGGTTGGCTTCCTGCCCCACGTGCGCGGCATCACCTTCAGCGGCGTGGTCATTGACCTCGGCAATCCCGTCGAACTCGTGCTTTCGCACCCCGACACGGATCGGCTCGTGCAGGTCGCCGACAGCGTGGCCGAAAGCCTGCGCGGCATAGACGGCGTGTTCGACGTGCGCTCGGACCACACCCCCGGCGTTACGGAGTTTCAGCTCAGGCTGCGACCCGAGGCGCGCACCCTCGGACTCACCCAGCAAGCACTCGCCATGCAGGTGCGCGCGGCCTTCTTCGGCACCGAGGTCGATCGGGTGCAGAGGGGCCGTGACGAGGTGCGGGTGTATGCGCGGTTGCCGGAAGACGAACGGAACGCGATCACGGACATCGAGGCGTATCGGATTCGCACCCCTGCGGGAGGGGACGTTCCGCTACGCCAAGTTGCAACACTGGATACCGGCGTCGCCCCGCCGGTCATCCGGCGCAAGGATGGCCAGCGTGTCGTCACGGTCACCGCCGACGTGGACCAAGCTGTCATTACCAGCGGCCAAGCCAATGCCATATTGGTCGATTCGCTGCTGCCGGAACTCACTGCGGCGAACCCCGACTTGACGTACACGATGGGCGGCGAACAGCAACAGCAACTCGACTCGTTGGATGCGCTCTATCGCGGCTTCGCGATCGCCATGCTCGTGATGTTCGTCCTGCTGGCCATTCCGCTTCGGTCCTACACCAAACCGTTCATCATCATGGCGGTGATCCCGTTCGGCGTCGTCGGCGTCATCCTAGGGCACTTGGCGCTCGGGATCACTTTCACCACCACCGCCATCCTCGGCATACTTGGCCTGAGCGGCGTCGTCGTCAACGACTCGCTGGTGATGATCGACTTCATCGACCAGCGGCTGCGGGACGGAGCACCCGCGCGCACCGCGATCATCGAGGGCGCAAAAGGCCGATTCAGGCCCATCATGCTAACCTCCCTAACCACCTTCCTCGGCTTCACGCCACTGATTCTGGAACAGGCAATCCAAGCGCAGTACCTGCGCCCCTTCGCGGCATCACTCGGCTTCGGCATCGCCATCACCACGGCCATTTTGATGATGTTGATTCCCGCGCTCTACACGATCCGCCTCAGCTTTGTTGACCGTTCCGCCCGCACCATTCCCCTAGCTTCGACCAACTAGATGCCAAGGACCACAGAATGCTAAACGCCCTACCCCGCAACCTCGCCCGGGCGTACCGCGGCTGGAACGTAAAAGGCCGCGTAGCACGCTTCTCCGGATGGCTGGAAGCAAGCAAGCGGGCTGATGACGACGGCGGAGACTACGACCACACCGAGACGGTCAACGCCTACTACGACCTATGCAGTGAGTTCATGCAGTTCGGCTGGAACGAGTCACTCCACTTCGCGCCGCTGACGCCTGACGAGACGCTGGAGGATTCCATCCTCCGCCACCAGCGCTTGATGATCGACCGTCTGCAACTGCGCGAGGGAATGCGGGTAGTCGATGTCGGCTGTGGCTTCGGTGGGCCGATGCGGCGCGTGGCCCGCGAGTCGGGTGCGAGCGTCTTCTGCATCAACAACAATGGCCAGCAACTCGAAAAGGCCAAGCGTCTGAACGTCGCAGCCGGCCTCGACCACATGGCGGAGTATCTGCAGTGCAGCTTCATGGACATGAGCGCCATCGAGGCCAACACGTTCGATGGGGCATACGCGATCGAGTCCACATGCCATGCGCCGGACAAGCAAGGCGCATTTGCAGAGATCTTTCGCGTTATGAAACCGGGCGCGCTGTTCTGGGGCCAGGAGATGTGCTTGACCGATGCATTCGATCCCAACGACGGCTATCACCGGGCGGTCGAGAAAGACCTCATGCTGGGCATCGCGCTGCGCGAAATCGCCACGTTCACGGCAGTGAACGACGCGTTGGAGGCAGTGGGGTTCGAGATCGTCGAGGCGAACGACCTCGGCGTGCAGGAAGGCCCGAGCACGCCTTGGTATCAGCCGATGGCGGGCCGTCGCGGCACCTTGAGGAGCGCATTCCGCCGCACCCCTTGGGGTCGCAAAGCAATGATCGGCTCCCTACGGCTGGCCGAGGCGCTTAGGGTCTTTCCACGTGGCTCAGCCGCGGTTGTGCGACTGATGGATCAAACGGCCGATGCGTACGTCAAGGGAGGCGAGTCGGGGATCTTCACGCCGCTGTATTGTTTTCTGGCGCGCAAGCCCGGATGAAACGACCTGGGCTCAGACAGGGTTCCTCACTTCCGTGACCCGGAACTTCAGCTTCCGGCTGGGGGCAGAGGTGGGGAAAGGGTTGATGCGGAGCCGATAGTTGTCGGGCTCGATCTCAAGATTGAGGTGGTGGGCAATCAGCAAGAGGTTCACCGGCACTTGTAGCTCCACCCAGCGGTGGCCGAGGCAAGTGTGGGTGCCTAGGCCATAGGGCGCATAGGCGCTCGACGTCGTTTGCTCCCAACGATCCGGCAGATAGCGGTCGATGTCGAACCTCAGGGGTTCGGGGAAGTGCTCAGGCGAATAGTGGCATGCGGTCTGGCAGACCAACAGCTGGGTCTCCGCCGGCAGCTCGAAGCCGTTGATCTCACAGCGGTTCATCACTGTCCGGAACTGCCAAGGGATCACCGGGTACATGCGCTCGGACTCAAGAAACAGCCGGTGAGTCACATCCATGCTGGAGGGGTTGAAATCCGCAGGCGCAGGCTCGCGTCCGTTGCCGAACAACGCATCGGCCTCGCGGCGGACGCCTTCGTAGATGTCCGGGTCGCTGACCATGGCATAAACCGCAAAGCCGAGCGCACTGCCGAGATAGATGCTTGCCACCATGGCAGCGACGAAGGGAAACGCGATATCCGTTTCGGGTAGGAGCTGCGGGTCCGTTCGGTGCAGCTTCAGAATCGAGTCGGCGATGTCTGGCTCTAGCCCAGCGCGCTGGGCAGCGGTGTGCGACGTGTGAATCTCCTTAACCAGCCGCGGAATGTGATGGCGCGCTCGCCGCATCTTCGGTGTCTTAAGCATGAACTTGGGCAACGCCCCCATCACGTGCGTGATCAGGGCACGGTGTTCGTAGGCGATCAACTCTTCGCTGTACTCGGAACAGTCCAAACTCATCACAAGGTGCGAGACCTGGCTGCTGATGTGGTCTTGGAATGTGGCTGCAGCGCGAAACACGTCGCCCTGCTGCCAGCGGCCGATGCTCTCCTTGCAGTGGCGGACGAGTTCCGGCAGCCGTGCCGCCAGGCTCGCCCGTGAATAGGCACTTCGCAAGGACTTGCGCAACTTGTGATGTTCCGGGCCATCCGCACCCGGCAGGGTCCGAGACGCCCCGAAGATCTCCTCAAGGCCCTGAATGTAGTCCTTGGAGCGCAGGTAGAAGCGACCCTGTCGGTTTACCCATTCATTAGCCTCCACACCGAGAACGGCAACGGTGCGCTTTCCGCCCCTGCGCATGGGCATTTCCACCACGGAACCGAACTCCTTGTGAATGCCGTGCAGTGCCTTGGGGATGTTGCCGGTGCGGAAATCTCGCTGCCGCCACAGGTCACGGGCTCGCAGCTTGGGGATTGGCTTAGCGGGCACGACGCGCCGCGTCAGTGGCCGGTAGGCGCTCTCCCGGACCGACAGGTACACAGATCTTCCAACCAGATCGAGTTGGGTGAGGGTTTCTATGCGCTGGAGGCACTCGTCGTATTCCTCCGGGGGGAGAATGAGGCGGAAGCCGTCGCAGGCATGCATGAGGCCAATCAGGATGGCATCCCTAGGATCTGGAATGTCGGGCTCGAAGAGCAAATTCAGGATCCGAGCCTTGGCCTCCAATCGTGTCGTGCCGTCCTCGGCGGTGTAAGAGTGCGACCTCGAGACCGCAGGCGAGAGAGTCCAGAACCCGCCAGACTCGTGGTCGAGGATGCCCTTTCGCTCCAGGCCGTGGAGCAACGTGTTGACGATCTCGTCGGCGCCGCTGGCTGCAATCCTCTCGATCCAATACTGGGCGTTGGCGCTGCGCTCGGACCCGCCGAGTGCTGCCAAGGTCGGGTCAAGCAACTCGTCTCCCGTTGGCGTTGAGTCGAGCACCCGCAACGAATCCAGATCAGTGTCGATGCGACCTTCGAGGGAGAGGCCGGCGATCACGGCGCCTGCCATGACACAGGCGAAATCCCAGCCCGGGACCATCTCCAAATAGCCGCTCTCCTCGTTGAGCATCAACAGCATCAACTCTTCGGCAAGCCGCAATTGAACTGCTTGTGTCATCAGAGCGTTCCTTGGCCCGCCGAGCCCCCGGCGCGCACAGCCATGCCGTCCGTGGCGAACTGCAGGCCGCTGATGATCGCCGATTGACGGCGAGTAAACGCTCCGGTCACGAAGACCTCATCGTTGCCGCGCTGCAGAACCTGCACCGGCACGATCCGCACGGTTCCGTCCTGCCCCACGGCCCAGACCTCGTTGCCGGGCTGCAGTGCTGCGCGCCGAACCCGGAAGTAGCTGTCCGGCGCCAGCCCGTTGATTTCCACTTCCGCAAACTTCCCGACCAATAGCGGCGGTTCCCCCAGAACGCCTCCAGACGACTCCACCGGCTGGCCAGCCGCGAACGGATCCGGCACCCGCACGATCACATCGATGGTTCGGGTCCGCTCATCGAGCGACACCTCAGCCCGGTCCACGTAGCCCGGCCAAGCGTAGCGAATGCCGCCGTAGTCGGCGACCACGCGGGCGGAGACCTCCCCATCCTCGATGGTCCATAGCCCCGGAATCAGCGCCGCGTCGGCATCGGACAGGGGAACGACCACTTCGGCGGCATCGGCGGCAAACAAGCGTCCCACCGGCTTGCCCGGCACCGCCAATTGGCCCAAGGCGACCGACTCCTCGCGCACGAAGCCATCAAAGGGCGCCTCAATACGGGTCCGCGACAGCGCTAGGTTCGCTCTAGCAAGCTTGGCCTCCTCCCGCTTCAGCGCCGCCCGAGCCGCCTTGAGCTGGGGTTCGCGCAAGGTCAGTGGGCTCGCCGCCCCGGCTGCGTCTTGCTGGCTGGAGTAGCGCTCGTACTCGGCGCGGGCAATTGCCGCATCTTCCTCGGCTTGCAACAAAGCCACCTTGCGGTCGGCCAGAGCCGCTTCGGCCTCACGCACACGGGTTCGGTAATCGGCCTCCTCAATGCGAAACAGCATCTGCCCCGCCACGACCCTTTCGCCGCTGCGAAACCCCGGATCGACCCAGACCACCCTGCCACCCACTTGCGGCGCAATGTCAATTTCGGCGCTGGGCCGCACGGTGCCAGCACCGTAAACAGGAATGGCCCCGGAGCCTGGGACGATGGCGGCGGTTTCGACATAGGGAATGCGCGAAGGCGGCTCCCGGCGTTCGGCTTCCGGGGCGAGCGACACCAGGAAGACGGCAAGGGCAATGGCGCCGACGATGATGGCGGCGGCAATCAAGTAACCTATACGTCTGCCCATGCTATCTCTCCCCCGCACTCCTTAGTGCGCCGTGGTCCAAGCGCCGCCGAGCGCCCGGTGCAAGGCCAAGCGCGCGTATCCCAGGTCGCGCTTGCCGCCGGCCAGTGCCGATTCGGCGCTGACCAAAAGCTGCCGGGCTCCCAAATAGCCCCCATAGTCTGCCACGCCAGCCAAGTAGCGCCGCTCCTGCAGCGCCGCCTCGGCGGAAGCCGCCTCCAAGAGAGTGATCAGCAGCGTAACGCGGCGAGCACTGCTCTCCAATCCGGCCAACGTGGCCTCGACCTCATTGACGGCCGTCACCACCGAACGCCCGAACGCCGCCCCTGCCTCTGCGAGTTGGGCTTCGGCAAGCGCCACATTACCGCGCAGCCGACCGCCTTGGAACACCGGCAGGAGCAGGTTGACGCTCAGATTCTCGAACCACTGATCCGGATCGAACCAGTCGCCGGATTCAGTAGCCTGCAAACCGATGGAACCGGACAGGGACAGCGAAGGCAGCAACGCCGCCCGGCGGGCTCCCACCGCGAAGCGGGCCGCCTCCATCCGCTGCCGCGCCGCGCTGACGTCGGGTCGCTGCGCCAGCAGGTCGGCAGGAATGCCCGCCGCAGCCGGGGCAGACGCCGCCACCGGTTCGAGCGCATCGGGCAGCAGACGCTCAAGGTCAGGGCGATGCCCGCCGATCAGGATCCAGAGCCGCCCTTCGGCGTCCGCAAGGCGACCTGTCATGCGCGGCAGTTCGGCCTGCGCTTCGGCCAAAGCGCGCTCAGCGGCATAGAGATCGCGAATGTCGGTCAGGCCGCGTTCGTAGCCTGCCGCCGCCAGCGATGCCCGCTCCTCGAAAATCGCGGCGATTTCGCCAGCCAAGCGCCGCTGGCAGCGCAAATCGACGATTTCGAGGTAGGTCGCAACCGTTTCGGCAAGCACCCCGATGCGCGCGGCCTGGAAGTCCGCCTCGGAAGCCAGGTGTTCCGCCCCTGCAGCCAGCGCCGCATTGCGGTGACGACCCCAGAAGTCTGCCTCGTAGGCGAAGTCGGCGCCCAGCGAATAGGTGGTCAGGTCGAGCCGGTCCGGCAGCGTGAAGCCAAAGGCCTCGGTCACATCGGAGCCGAGCCCGAGTTCATCAAGCTGCGCGCCCAAGCCGGCATTGGTCGGCGCATCAAAGCGGCTCACGCCAAGCGACGCCTGCGCCGCCGGAAAGCGCGCCGCGGCGGCGATGCGAGCCCGGGCCCGGGCCTGATCGACCCTCGCGACCGCTTCGGCGAGGTCGAAGCTCGAGTCGAGCGCCGTTTCCATAACCCGGTCGAGAACCGGATCTCCGAAGGACTTCCACCATTCAAGCGGTTCGGGCCAGCCCCGCGCCCCGGCCTCAGCAAGATCATCCGAACGATCCAACGCCGCCTCGGAAACCGGGGCGGGAGGAGCTAGGGAGCAGGCAGTCGCCAACAATACAACGAGCGCCGCGGACAGCACCGCCGACATCGTGCGCAACGATGGAGTGGCGGCTGTTGGCGGCGGATTGGGCATCAATGCAGCGGGTGCGCAAAAGCTCAGGCGGGATTTCACGTTAGTGCAAGGCCGTCTTGGCACTCAGCAGACGCCGCCATGTTTTCTCCTTGCGCTGTGACATCAGCAAAACAGTTGGGTCGCCGCAAACCCTACACCCTCCATTGATCGAGTTCTACCGGTGATGGGGCGGGCATCGCCGCAACAGGACGCTCAGCGCCTGCGCACCCTGCTTTATTCTGAATCTTCAGCAGAAAGCGTTGTGGACTTCGGGTTCGTGGCTGGAGGCCCTAAAATGCGCCCATTCCGTGAATCCGTTCGTTTCACAAATCGTTTCGGGAATAAGGATGTGTTTTGTGAGCATTCGTCAATTCGGAGCAGCCCTCATCGCGTTGGGTGGCCTTCTCGCCTGCTGCGCCAGTGCGCTGGCGCAGCCGTCCATCGGGCGCGAGCACATGCTGCCGCTGTTCCTGTCCACTTCCGAGATTGCCAATCCGCCCAACGGCATGGGTGTGCGCCAGCAAGGCTTCATGCGCATCATCAACCACTCCGATGAAGAGGCCACGGTGCAAATTTTCGGCTACGACGATGCGGGGGAGGCAAGAGGGCCGGCGACATTGACGCTGGGGGCCAGGCGGACCATCCACCTCAACTCCGGGGACATGGAGGACGGCAACCGCGAGAAGAGCCTGTCCGGCGGTTTGGGCGCACCGTCCATGGGCAACTGGCGCCTGCATCTGCGCAGCGAGCAGGACATCGAGCCGCTGGCCTACATCCGCACCCGCCCGGACGGCTTCCTCACCAGCATGTCCGCGGTGGCCCCGTCCGGCGACATGCGGCATCGGGTGTCCATTTTCAATCCAGCCAGCAACTTCAACCAGCGCAGTTGGCTGCGTTTGATCAACCTCTCGGATGATGCAGCCAATGTCACCATCAGCGGGGTCGATGACGCGGGCGTCGCCGCGCCGGGCGGAGCGGTCAGTCTTGCGCTGCCCGGTGGCGAGGCCCGCGCGGTGACCGCGGAGGCGCTCGAAGGCGGCACCAGCGACCTGACCGGCAGCTTCGGCGAGAAGGAAGCGGGCGGCAAGTGGCAACTGACGGTCGCTTCCGATCAGCCCTTGGTGGTCATGAGCCTCTTGGACACCCCAACGGGGCACCTGTCCAATCTGTCCGCGCCCAAGCTCGACTATCCCGCCCCGGCCAACTTCTGGAAGCTTTCCTTTGGAGACGGGGTGACGGAAGACGGCTATCTCGTCGTAATGCCGGACAGCCGCCTCTACGCTTGGTTGCCGGAAAGCGGCCTGACGCGGATCGCCGACGGCGCCTACGCCTCGGATGCCGCCAACCTGACCGCAACCGGCCGAGTTTACGAATCTGGCAAGGTGGAAGTCAGAGGGCTGGGCATCAAGGGGGGCAGCGAACCTTTCGAACTGAGTGCCAGCTACCGTCAGGGCGACTGGATCAGAGGCAACTACACCGTTGGCGGCGTCACCCGAGCGTTCAACGGCTGGGCATTCACCGGTTTTGACCGGGGGGCCGATGCCTTGGCGTTGGCGGGCAATTGGATCACCATTGGCAGCGATCTGTCGTGGTCAGTCAACGCGGTCGCGGAATTCAGCGGTTCGTTCAGCGTTGACGGATTTGACTGCGATCTTTCCGGCAAGTTGGGCGGCATCAATCCGGCGTTCAACCTCTACCAAAGCAGCGTCGCGGTCGATTGCGCCCTCATCAGGCTGAATGTGGAACTGATCCTTGCCATCAGCGACCGGCCAAACGCCCCCGGCGGCGGCGACCACGCCTTGGCCTTGGTCATTGCCCGCGACGACGAAATCGCCTTCGGTGCCACGGCAACGCGCTAACCCCGCGCTGCTCTGCGGCTGTGACCAAAGACCTCGGTCGCCTTAATGCATCAACCAGGAGAATGGAGCTATGACAAATCGGCTATTGGCACAGGTCATGATTGCCATTGCGGGCCTTTGGATTAGCAGCGGCAGCGTGTTGGCCCAGAAGCACCTGTTGCCGCTGTTCCTGTCCGCTTCCAACACCAGTCAACATTCAGCATCAAGCGTGCGACAGGAGAGTTTCGTTCGCATCATCAACCACTCTGACGAAGAGGCCTTGGTAGTGATTGAAGGCTACGATGATGCTGGGGAATACAGCTATGCGGAGCTTCTGCTGGGCGCCAAGAGAACCGTTCACCTCAACTCGGAAGATGTGGAGAACGGCAATGCCGAAAAGAACCTGCCCATTGGATTGGGGCCATCGACAAAGGGCCACTGGCGCCTGCATCTGTTCGCGCGCGGCAAGCAACACATCGAACCGGCCGCCTACATCCGCACACGCCCTGACGGCTTTCTCACCAGCATGTCCGCGGTGGCCCCGTTCAGCAACCGTGGCAAGCGGCATGGCGTGTCCATTTTCAACCCCGCCAGCAACGTCAACCAACGCAGTTGGCTGCGTTTGGTGAATATGGCCTATGACGATGCCGAGATCACCATAAGCGGGGTCGATGATGCTGGCGTTCCCGCGCCAGGCGGAGTGGTTCGGCTGTCTTTGCCTCGTGACCAAGCGGTGGCGCTAACTTCCGAAGCGCTTGAGTCCGGCATCAGCGACGACATCGAATTGACGGGCAGTCTTGGCGAGAAGCTGGCATCCGGCAAGTGGCAGCTTGAGGTCGTCTCCGATCAGCCCATAATCGTGATGAGCCTGCTGGACACTCCGACCGGGCACCTTTCCAATCTCTCCGCTCCCAAGCCCGACTACCGAAGCCCAGTGGGCCTATGGGAAGTTGGGTTTGAGGATGGCCTAACGGGTGGCTACCTCGTCTTCGCCCCGGACAACCGGCTCCACGGATGGGTTCCTGAGACGGATTTGGTCCGAGTTCTGGACGGCGAAGCGAGTGAGTGGAGCTACGATGAGCTTGCAGGTTCCGGCCTCGCTTACGTGTCGGGCACATTGGTGGCTGACGACATCGACCTACGCCCCGTCGACGGTGCGGGCCAAGCTTTAGGGCTTCGCGCCGAATATCGTGCAGACGATTGGATGCGAGGCCCCATCTTCATCGACCACGACGGGGAGCCCCATGTTCGGGAACTTTTCGGTTCGGCTCTGAACGGCTTCGACCGCGGGGCCGACCTTATGTCGCTGGCGGGGACCTGGACAGCCGATGAAGGCGACTTTTCGCTCTCGGTCGAATCGGAGGGTGAATTCAACGGCTCGCTGCAAGTGGGCGATTTCGATTGCGAGTTGTCGGGTGTGCTGACGGATGTGCACCCTGCGCTCGCCCTCTACCGAAGTGCCATGCGAGCGAATTGCACGCCCGCAGACAAGAACCTGGAAATGACGCTCGCCGTTGTCGATAGGCCCAATGCGCCGGGCCTCGGCGATCGCGCCTTGGTCTTCGTCGTTGCGTCGGACAAGCGAGGTGCGGTTGGTGTTGCACTGACGCGGCAGTTGTCTCCTTAACCGCTACTCATCGACAACCACCGTCTCGACGATTTGCGCAACGCTGATGTCGGCTTCGCAATAGGGGAAGCGCACCCACTCCCTGCGGCTGGTGCAATTCGTCGTAGAGCGCTTCCCTGATTGCTGGTATGGTTCCTTCCACGAGCGTTTAGGAGGCTAGGTTGGCCTACCCGATCCTCGCGGCGCAAGGGGGAGTTGGTGCCCCAGGCGGGAGTCCAATCCGCACGGTGTGCAGCGTGTACTGCAACATTCCGGGGGAGTGCCAGTCCCTGCGTCCACCAATTCCGCCACTGAGGCCCCGGGGTCCGTGCCCGACAGGTCGCGAGCCTCGGCATTCTTGGCCCCGGCCAGCGCACGCATCGTGAAGCACCGGGGCCGCTGGCACCGCTGGCGGCCGATTGGCCGACGCAGGCCCTCGCAGCGGGCCAGCGTGGTGATGTACACGTCGGATACGCCACAAAAAATGGGGCTGCGCGACCGTGCGCTCATGCGCTACCGGATTTGGCAACATCATCTGCAACATCGTCGCAAGCTACGCGCCTACGAATTGCCAGGATTCTACCGGCGCGCGAAGCAGCGTGACGTGGAGGGGCTGGCCATCCGGGGCGGCAGTTGGACGGTGGGCGATTTCCTGCCCGAAGGGTTCGAGGCCTACGTGCGGCTGCCGAATCCGTTCTGGAAGGTCGTACCGCCGAACACGGCGGGAGCGGTGGGCTTCGAGCCCGGTGGCGGCGAAGGCACCGAGGGTCACTGGGCGAAACCGATCAGGAACGACGAAGTCGCCCAAGCCAACGGACTGCGCATGACCCACGACGCCCGGTGGGGCGCCATATGCGGGGCACACGACGGTCACTTCGCCGACAGTCCCGACCAAGTCTGGAGTTGGGCGCCGCACGAATGCAACATCGAGCCGTTCGTGGCGGAGACGCTGTTCCGGCTGCTTGCGAACGAGTCCGGGCGGAACGACCGCTGCCTGTGCGGCCAGTGGGAAGGCGGAAGCCGCTGGGATACCGACGTGCTGCTCGTCACCCGGGGCTGGACCTACTTCGTCTGGCGCGCCCGCTTGCGGGATGTCGCCGCCTGGCTGCAACGGCCGGACTCATCCGAACGAAATGAGCACATTCCGCACATCATCTGGCCAACCGACCGCAATTGGTGTCTGGCAACGCTTTACAGCGGCCACTCAAACTACCTCGCCGGAACGCGCACGATGATTGACGCGGTGCTGTCGAGCGAGCTTGAAGCGTACGGCGTGGCGCTGACGGACCGAGCGCATTGATCGGCAATTGTGTGGCGGTGACGATATCGGCCGCAATTACTAGGAACCGGTATAGTGCCGCCCCAAGCAAAACCAAGGCAGAGGGAGCGAACCTAATCGCGCATCCCTGACGGGTTTCGATGGCAGCAA
>VYDB01000002.1 GCA_009843635.1 Gammaproteobacteria bacterium | reverse complement strand
CTCCAAAAACCCGACCGATCAACGGCAAATCAAGGACTTTTGAATAGGCCTGCTGGCACGGGTCATCGCCACGTAGTAGAGACGTCGCCAAGCGTCGGGATCTTCATTGGGCCCGGTTCGGCGCCAGTCATCGTCGAGGATGATCACATGGTCAAACTCCAGCCCCTTGGCGCGGTGGGCGGTGAGCAGCAGCAAGCCGTTGGGGCGGCGGCGGAAGGCTCGGCCCCATTCGGCCAGCCACTCGGTGAAGGCTTCGACGGAGGTCTCTGCCGCGCCGGCTTCAAGGCGGTAGTCTTCAATCGCCTCGCGTAGGCAATCCATCCAAGGACTCGGGGCTTGATTTGCGGTCCAGTCCTCCAAGGCCGCTGCGTCGATCAGTCGATTGGGCAGCGCTTTCAGCCAGTCGCGCAGCCGCTTGGTCTCACGCAGTCGCCAGAAGTAGCTGGCATCGTCGGTGGCCAGTTGGGCAGGCAGGCCCTGACGCTCGCACAGGATTTGCACCGGGTCCAGCGTTCGCCACTGCCGGGCGATGATGGCGCAGCGCCGCCAGTCCCAGTCGCCTGCTTCAGCCGCCAACGCCTCTAGGCGTTGGAACTCGGCAATCGCTGCCAGCGCTTGGGTTTGACGATCGGTGCCGGCGTCGAGCACCTGCACCCGACCTTGGGCCACCGGATCCCGCGCCGCCCACACGCCGCCGGGCTTTTCGTGCCTTCGGTCCCGGTTGACCTCGATGGGATGCTCCGCCTTCATGCGCTGCCGTGCGGGGGCGATGAAGCGATTGGCCGCTTCGATGATGTGGGCGGTGGAGCGGTAGTTCTCGGTCAACCAAGCTTGGCGGGCGACAAAGTCCTGTTCGAAGCGGCGGATGAAGGCCACGGAGGCGCCCATGAAGCTGTAGATGTTCTGGTCGTCGTCGCCGACGGCGAACAGGGTGAGCTTGCTGTCCTCGTCCTCTCGGGAGCGACCGGCTATGGCGGAGATCAACTCGTATTGGTCTTGGTCGATATCCTGATACTCGTCAACCAAGATCCATCGGAATCCGTCCAGAATGCGCTCACGTTGGGTGTCCGCTTCCTCCGGTGGCAGGTCGCCGCTATTCAGCAGCGCGGTCGCCTCGCGCAGCACAGCCTTGAAGATGTCCGCTTCGGGTTCGTTGTCCGAACGCTCCAAGGCGGTGAAGCTTGCGCCCACCAGCCGCATGGCGAGCGCGTGGCAGGTGAGTACGGTGACGGGTCGGGCGTCCTCCCCCACCAGTTCGGCAAGGCGTTGGCGAATCTCGATGGCGGCATGGCGGTTGTAGGCCAGTGCCAAGATGCCGCGAGGATTTTGGCGGCGAACCCGGACCAAATAGGCGATGCGGTGCACCAGCACTTGGGTTTTGCCGGACCCCGGTCCGGCGAGCACCAGCACGTTGGTTCGTTCCCGATCATCCGCGACGATGCGCCGCTGGGCCGGGCTCAGACGCTCCACGATCACCTCCCAAGCCTCGGGTGTGGTCTCGCGAGCGATTTCGGCCTGGCGGTTTGGCAGCCAGCGGTCGAGGAAGGCTTGGCGCTCCATGCTGAAGTAGTCCATGGCTAAGCGCAGCGCATCGGCGGTGGTGGCCAATCCCCGGGTGGCGAACTCGGCCATCACATGAACCTGAAGCACCTGCTCCCGATAGTGGAGCTTCAATGGTTCGAAGTCGGCGTCGGTAAAGCCGCGGCGGCGTTCACCGGCTGCGGGGACGGTGGGCTCGGCAAGATGAATCGCCATGGCCGGACGGAACACGGTGAGTCCGCGGTTGAGCCTGATGATCTCTTGCTCGTGCAGCCACAGCAGGGCGCGATCCAACAGCTTACCGAGATCCCAACCCGCACTCTTCAGGGTGAGATCATCCGCTAAGGCTTGGCGCAGCTTGTCGAGAGTGGTTTCCACCAACAGGTCGGTGCCTCGTTGTCCCGGCGGCAACTGCGCCAGCAGGTGGGTCAGCAGCAGGCCGGCGGCGCTCCGCCGCAACTCGGCAGTTTTCGCCAACGCGCCCCATTCCCGCCGCAAGGTAAGACGCGCACGCTCCCGATTCGGGCGGCGCACCTCAAGGCTGCCGCCGGAGCCTCCCTCCGCACGGTCCTCGCCCCGGCCATCTTGGGCGATGCTGCGCAGAATACGCATCAAACGATTGGGCAGGGCGTCCGTCAGCCCATCGTCCTTGAGCCGCTGCGAGGCGGTGCGAAGGTGCAGGTCCTGACTTTCTCCCTTGGCTAGGTCCGGTGCGGCCTCCCGCATGTGGTCGATGAGCGCGACCTCCAGTTCCTGCGCTGCTTCTAGGCGCTTGGTGGACGGTCGCGGGGCGCCAGCATGCACAAAGGCCGTCAATGCCATGTCGTTGACGACAAGGCCCAAGCCCTCCAAGTTGTGCATGGCGCTGCGGATTCCAGATGGGTCCAAGCCAGCGGCGCCCATCAGCGCATCGGTGGTGACGCCCTCGTCTGGGTCTGCGGCGATGAGCGTTTCCACCAGTCGCAAAAGCGCTTGGCGGTAGCTGTAGTCGAGCGAGGGGTTGGCGCTTAATCGGGCACGTGCTTCGTCGGTGGAATGCACCTGCAGCGACGAGGGAAACACCCGAACGCGATTCTCTTCACGTTTCAGCAGGTCCGCCTCCTCAAGCCAGGCGATGGCTGTCTTGACGCGGGTGTCGTCGGTGGTCCGGTCTCGCTCGAAGGCGGCATCGTCATCCTCGAGTAGTATCTCCCCCGGCGTCGCCTCCACCTCACCCTTCAACTGACGCTTGCCGTCAAGGTTGCGCAACGCTTTGAGGATGCCGTGAATCTCGCGCCGATTGAGCCGGGAGCGGGCCGACAAGCCGAACTGCCGCTCCACATCGTCAGGCGTGTAGAGCAAGACACATCTGGCGCTTTGCCGATCTCGTCCAGCGCGTCCTGCTTCCTGCAGGTAGTTCTCCAGCGACCCCGGTATGTCGGCATGAATCACCAGCCGGACATCGGGCTTGTCGATGCCCATGCCGAAGGCGTTGGTGGCTGCAATGACCCGGATTCCGCCGTCAATGAAGCGCTGCTGGGCTTCCTTCTTGGCATCGGGCGTTAGTCCCGCGTGAAAGTGCGCCGCCTCCCAGTTCTTGCGACGCAAGTACTCGGCGACCTCTTCGCAGCGCTTTCGGGTAGCGCAATATACAATCGCGCCCCCCGGATGTGCGGACGGTAGATTAGCGTCAAGAATTTCGTGGATGTCATCGAACTTTTGGGCAGAGTCCGAAGGCAACACCTCGAACTGAAGATTCTCGCGGTTTGATCCGCCATTGAAGAGGATCAATTCGATGCCCAACTCGTCGCGAAAGTGGGCCTGAATATCAGTGATTACGTCGGGCTTAGCGGTCGCCGTCAGGCAGACTACGGGGGGCAGTGCGGACCTTGCGCCAGCCGCAACTTCCCTTGGATCGCCGGGTTTGGGCAGCCCGGCCCGTTCCCTGATGAAGCGGCCGATGTAGCGATAGTCAGGGCGGAAGTCGTGGCCCCAGCGGGACAGGCAGTGGGCCTCGTCCAGAACCCAAGCGCCGATCTCCCGTTGGGCGAGCGCGGAGCGCACGGCCCGATTGCGCAGTTGCTCCGGCGAGACCAGCACAATGGCCGCATCCCCGAGGCGTACCCGGTCCAAGGCGGCGGCCCGTTCGGGCATCGACAGCATGCCGTTGACGGTGGTGCAGGAACTGATGCCGACCCGTTCCAGTCCGGCGACTTGGTCGGCCATCAGCGCCACCAGCGGGGAAATGACCACCGTGAGCGCGCCGGTCTTGTCGTAGCGGGACAGTGCCGGCACTTGGTAGCACAGCGATTTTCCTGCGCCGGTCGGCAGCAGGCCCATGACCGGCTCGCCAGCCATCGCCCGCTCGACAATGGCCTGCTGCATGGAACCGCCGTCATCGGTGGCTGGCTCGGCACGAAAGCTGTCGTAGCCGAACCAGCGCTTAAGTTCACTGACGGCGTTGTGCCGGTCCCTGCACCAAGCGCAGGTGGCGTTTCCGCAGGGCCGGTCGCGCAGGCGCTGTACCAGTTCGCCGGCCTTGGGGAACTGATGGCGCACCCAAGGCGGCATGACGGAGTTGCCGCCAGCCACCGTCAGCCAAGCCAGCGCATAGGCCAGCGGCCAACCGTCTTGGGCTTCGATCAATGCAGCCTGGCTTTGGGTCGTGCAGACTTTATCGCGGACGCATTGGTCAATGGCGGAACGCGCCTCGGCTTCGGTGGGACGGGGAGCGCCCCGCATCTCAGTGAATAGGCGATCGAAGGCGTGGCGCGGGTTCGATTGGGTCGTCAGCCAGTGCCATGCGGTCAGTAGGTGCGGGTCTTTGAGGCCCAAGGCATCGCGCTCGTCAGTTAGCAAATCAAGGGTGATTTGGGCGTCGAGCTTCGGGTTGTTGATCTGCGCCCGGATCAGCCCGCCGTCTTGATAGTGCTTGACGAGGCGATGGTAGGGATTTTCGGGAAAGGCCAGCGGACTGAGCCGCAAGGTGTCCAGCCGCGGCAGTTGAAGGAGGCGCAATTGCGGTGCCGCCGCTTCGAGGTGGGGCGCATCGAATTCGATGAGATTGTGGCCCACCAAACAGTCGCCGTCGTCGGCGAACGCATCGAGTTGCGTCAATGCGGCCTTCAAACCGACGGCGCGCAACCGTTCCTTCGTAAAGGTGAGTGGGACGCCAGTGGTTTCGTTAATCGCACCGAGCGCGAAGATGCGCTCGGTGCGCGTGTCAACTTCGAGATCGACGGAGATGCAGCGCATCTGCGGCCTATGAGCGTCCGATGTCGAGGGTCATGCCCACCGCTGTTGCCGGTGCGTCGCCACCTTTGAAGGGGCTACGGGAGTGGTCAATCCGAGCCAAGCGCCACGCTGGCGGTGCCTTCCAAGGGCGCTTCCGTTCCCTCACGCTCCAACCAGATGTCGCAGTCGGCGATCCATTCGCCCTCCGCTTGGCGAACTCCGGTGACCCGGCCGCGGGCGGTGATGTGGTCTCCGTCCAGCACCACCAAGGGGAAGCGCATGACCATGCGGCGAATGGAGCGGGGGCCTGTCCAGGCGTGGAGCATGTTGATCATGTAGCTCAGGCCCAGCGGCCCTTGGTTGATGGTGTGGTGGCCGAAGCCGAGCTTCTCCACCACCGAGGGATCCCAATGCACTGGGTTGGGATCGCGCAGGATGGCTGCCATGGTGCGCATCCGCTCCGGTGCCACCCGGGCCATGACCCAAGGTGGAACCTCATCGCCTACTCGCACGCCGGTCGGCGACTCGACGAGCTCAGCGGCGGCCGGCGAGGGGCCGACCGCCTCGACGTGCTTGTTCAGGTCCGCTTGTTCGGACGGGTTGCTCTCGAAGCTTCGCCGGTAGTGCCAAGTGATGGTCGCCCGGGCGCTTAAGGTCTCGTTCGGCGCGAACATCTCGAAGCGGAAGGCAATGCGGTCGAAGATGCGCCCATCGCCGCTGCGGCGGTCGGCCTCGACCACCTCGCCCGTGATGCGGTATGGCGTTTCCTCGAGCAGCGGCTGGAAGATCTCCCAAACGTAGCTCTCGATGCCTATGGAGAAGTCCGACTCCGCTTGGCCGAGGGCGAACATGCCCTTGATGGAGGTGTTCGCCCCCAGGATCGGCACATGGAAGAGGGCGACCGGGTGTGCCAAGTCGTCCGGCAGCGGCTCAGCGCCGGTGCATTCAGTGAGCAGGAAGTTCTCCCAATGAGCGATGGTGTAGGAGCCGCCGGGGAATTGGTGCCCGATTAGGGCGCGAATCTCTTCGGGTGTTGGGGCTTTGGGCATGGGCGCGTGCTTCATAGCGATTGGATCGGCGCCGATTCTACATTGTTGTTCGCTTTTGGAATCCATATCGGTGCGATCGACGCGGCACTATCCGGGCTATCACGGCAGAGGAATGGTAGCGGATGGTTTGAGGCACTTGGAAACGCGGATGGAAATCTCCACCCCGGCGGTGCCGGAACGCCTACGTGCAGGGAACAAGTGCCCTCGCCCTGAACCAAGGGCATCCCGTCGAGGGCGGGACGCCCTTCGCTCCGGGGCGTTCCGTTCAACATCAATGAAAAAAAGCCAAAGTGAGAATTACTGCAAGGGGGAACCTCAGCCTTAGCAGTGCTGCTGGCGCGTGCGGGTGTGCGGGTTGCGATTTGCGCTTGGTGTCGGAACGGAACTATAGTTTTGGACTTCAAGGACTAGTGGACAGCGGTAAATGAAGCCAAGGATCCTATCGTGACTCGCCTGTCAAAGAAATCTGACCTGTCACTGCCGGAAGGTGTTGTTCAAGGCGAACCTGCTCGGCTCTTTCCTATTTTGTCGGAGTCAAGCAAGGAGGGACGCGCCTTGTCGATCCTGCTTGCCTGCGTGGAACGCATTCCGGAATTCGCAAACGAACTGTTCGCATCGCTCGGCTTGAAGTTCGGACGCCGTAGGCAGGTCGAGGCTTACACGGAGGTGGTGTTCAAAAATGATGGGCAAGGATTGCGCCCTGACGGCCTTTTGACAGTGCGGTCCGGCAAGACGCATTGGAGCGCCTTGGTCGAAGCGAAAATTGGCAGCAAGGCATTGGAAAAGGAACAACTGGAAAGCTACCTGAGATTGGCTAAGGACAACGGCATTGATGCTGTTATCACGATTTCCAATGCCTTCGCTGTGATCCCAGAGCACCACCCGGTGAAGGTCTCAAAGCAGTTGGTGCGTAAAACGCTCCTGTTGCATTGGTCTTGGGTCAGCTTGCTCACGCAAGCCAAGCTGTTGCTCGAGATTGAGGGAATAGACGACGTCGATCATCAAGATCTTGCGCAAGAGTTGGACCGATTCCTGAGCCATAAGAGTACTGGCATCAAGCGTTTCGACCAGATGCCCCCCACTTGGCGCGAGATTAATGGTCAGGTGGCGGCTGGCGCACCGTTGAGACCGTCAAGCCCATCAGTCAAAGACGTTGTAGGCGCTTGGCGGCAGGAGATCAGGGATCTCGCTCTGCAATTGACAAATGCCATCGGCGTCCCGGTCAAGATTCACATGCCACGCGCTGCGAAGTTGGACCCGTCGGTTTGGGAGCGGCAAACCACGGAGAGACTGTGCGGCAAACATGAGCTGACTGCGGACTATCAGATTCCCAACGCAGCAGCGCCCATGTCGCTCATCGTTGACCTAAAGTCGAACATGATATCGTCTGGCATGACGCTCAAGGCACCGGAGGATCGCAAGACGTCCCAAGCTCGCCTGAACTGGCTGTTGCGGCAGGTGAGGAAAACAGAAGCCACCGACCTTCATGTGCGTGCTGACTATGGTCACGGTAGAGTCACTCAGGCCCCTCTAGAAGACATTCGCGAGGATGCCGATGCCCTTTTTGGGAACGCCCCGTTTGATGGTAGCCCCAAGGCGTTCACCATCACGTTAACCAAGGGTGGAACCAAGCGCTTCAATGGTGCGAAGACCTTTGTTGAAGACATTGAGGCTCTGGCCACGGATTTCTATGAACGTGTGGGCCAGCGGCTAGCAGCGTGGCGACCTCCAGCGCCGACAGTACGCACCGAACGGTCTCTAGAGCAGGTCTCCCCCAATCCGGTTGATGAGCCTCAAGTCGAAGCCAATACCGGCCAAGCTTCCTAGGTCTGCACCCCAAACGTCCGAGGGCGACCCGCCCTCGAACTGGTTCCTAGAATTCCCTTTGTGTTCAGCGAGTTGGTAACTTTTCCATGCGAGATTGGGATGAATTTGTCGATGGCTGAAGCGGGGATGCTGGGCGTCTTGGACGTGTCGGTCTCTGAAGAAGCGCTGACCGTGGAATTGAGCGACGGACGGACGTTGTCTGTGCCAATCGGAGGGTATCCGCGGTTGGCCTACGTCAGGGAGGAGGAACGTGCGAGCTGGACGATCATTGATGGGGGTCAGGGCACCCATTGGCAGGAACTTGATGAGGATGTGAGTCTGACGGGCCTCCTCGCTGGGCTCGCTTCCAGAGAGGGCCAGCTATCTTTGCAGCGTTGGCTCGATCGGAGGTCTGAGGATCGAGAATTCCTCGCAGCGCCCTGAATCAACCAAAAACGCTCCCCTCCCACATCCTTTGCAAAAACTCCTTGGCGGGCAGAACCCGCACGTCATCAATCAGTGCCTCGCGTTCGCCGAGATACACCCCAAAGCAACGCGTCTTGCTGGCGCCCAACTGGGATCGCACCAGATGAAGGCCTCGATTGAAGCGCCGCTCCCAGCGCGAACTGGCCTTAATTTCCACGGCCGTGTAGCCTGCAACGGTTTCCGCGATCACATCAATCTCGGCACCGTTGTGGTTACGCCAAAAGTGCAAGGGGTATCTCAATCCCCTGTAAGCGAGATGGGCGCGCATTTCGCCAAGAATCAGGGTTTCGAGCAAACTGCCCCGTTCCTCGTCGCCAACCGGGTAGGGCAGGCGTTCGGATAGCGCGCGCGCCACACCGCAGTCGAACAGATAGAACTTGCTGTGACTCACCTGCTTGTTCGCCGTCTTCAGTTTCCAAGGCGGCAACCAAAAGCCAATTAGGGTGTCCACCAACAGGTCAAAGTGGTTTTGCACGGTGGTTCGCGCCACGCCCGCGTCGCGCGCGATGGCGCTGACATTGGTCGTCTGGCCATTCTGTCGTGCTGCTACCTCCAGAAAACGCGCAAATCCAGCGAAGTTGCGCGTGAGTGCTTCCGACCGGATTTCTTGATCGAGATAGGTTTGGGCATAAGTGCGCAAGTAGTCTTGGGCATTGGGTTCGGTTACCGCCAATGGCAGGCTACCCAACCGCAGCGATTGCTCGACGTTGAAGTCTGCATCGAGTTCCGCGGAAACAAGGGGATAAAGTTCCGTGGACACCGCGCGCCCGGCAAGCAGGTTCACGCCACCCCGCCTCAGTTTTCTCGCACTCGATCCCGACAAGACAAACTTGAGCCCATTTGAAGCCATGAGCCTATGTACTTGGTCGAGCAGCGCCGGGGCTTTCTGTATTTCGTCAATGACCACCCATGTGCCGGGTTGAAGCCCGCTCAGTTCGTCGAAGATTGCGTTGGGGTTGCGGTTCAGGCGTATGGACTCGCCCGCATCCAAGAGGTCATAGGAAATGGCTTCGGGAAACCGGTTTTGAATCCATGTAGACTTTCCGGTGCCCCTTGGCCCGAGTAGAAGAACGGATCGAGTCGGCGTTGGCAGAAGTCTTGTGTACATAGTTGGCATTTTTACCGGAAATTTGCCAACTATGGTTGCATAATTTTCCCAGAAATGCGATGGATAACAGAACGGAACTGCCGAATCTCTTTCCTGCGAGGGGCGGACCCCTCGCGCTCCCCGGCTGAAGGCTCTAGCAGAAAGGATTGAGGATGGACCAACGGATCGAATTCACGCCGGTTCAGGTGGTCACACTGACCGCGGTGATGCTGCTGGCGTTCGCCGCCTCCCTCGGCATGCCCTTCAACGTGGATGCCATCGCGCTGTCGTTTTCGACCAGCAATTTCGACGCTGGCAAGGTAGCTTCGACGGAACTGGCCGCCATCGCCGCCGGCAACCTCATCTTCGCCCGGCTGGCCTCGAAGATGGATCCCCACCGGGTGTATCTGTTTGGCGCGTTGGCCATCGTCGGACTTAACACGGCTTCGCTGTTCGCTACCGACATTGGCGACTTGCTGCTCCTGAGGGCGCCGGCCGGCTTCGCGCTCGGTGCAGTGGTGTCCACGGTCATGGCCACCGCGGCGCGTTCGGCCACGCCGGAACTGACCTTCGGCATCATCAATTCCATGGTGGGGGTCATGGGCATGGGCTTGGCGCTGGTGCTGCCCCGGGCCTTGAACGCCCATGAATTCGCTAACGCCCATTTATCCATAGGCGGCGTGGTCTGGAATGAACTCGATGGACTGTTCGCGGTCTACGTGCTCTGTTCCTTGGCAGCGCTGCCGTTCATCCGCTTTACGCCGGGCCAGTCGCCGGCTTCGTTGCAGCAGGGCGGCGGCGCCCCCAAGGGCATCGGTTGGCTGGCCTTGTTTGGATTGGGGATCATTTTCCACGGTCACGGCACCCTGGCGTTGTTCCTGGTGAAGATCGGGCGCGAGGTGCCGTTGGACGCCGAAGTGGTGGGCTACGTCATGATGGCTGGCGCGTTCATTGGCATCATCGCGCCGCTGGTGGCGGGCTATGTCGGCAGCCGGGTCAAGCCGTTGGCGCCGCTGCTCATCCTCACCGGGCTTTTGACGTTGAGCGGCTTGGCACTGTCCAATCTCAGCGGCCCCATGGCTTTCATCCTCGCCACGCCGGTGTTCGCGGTGCTGCCAACGGCCTTCATGCCCATCATGCTGGGTGTTCTAGCCCGGCTCGACCCCTCGGGAGCACTGGCCGGGTCGCATCCAGCCTTCGTGCTTCTTGGTGGTGCCCTGGCGCCCTTCGTCGGTGGCTTCATCAGTGATACCGCAGGTGGCTTCGGAGCCAACGGTGGATTTGCGGTGTTCTGCTTTGCCGTGGGGCTCGGCCTGTGCTGGCCCGTGCTTTGGCGGGCGCAGCGGCCTGCTGCAGGGTCAACTGGCGATTGATGACAGTGATTCGGGCCACAACACACCATCCAAGGCACCTACCGGAGCGGCTCAGTGGATAATGTCGAGGAGCTGAAACGCGAGATCGAGGCGCTCAAAGAACGCTTGCATGAGGCGGAGCGGCGGGCGAGGGCCGACCTCGAAGCGCTGATAGACACCTCGCCGTTTGGCGTGGTGGTGTTCGACGCCACGACCGGGCGGCCGCAGTCGGTCAACCGCGAGGCGCAGCGAATCGTTGGGGGGCTGCACATCCCGGGCAATTCGATCGAGCAGCAATTGGAGGTCATCACCTGCCGGTTCCAGGACGGGCGTGAGGTCTCCCTCGATGAGTACCCGCTGTCTCGTCAGCTCAGCACCGCGCAGACGGTGCGCGCTGAGGAGATTGTCCTCTCGGTGCCGGATGGGAGAAACGTGGCCATGCTGATCAACGCCACGCCGATCCGCAGCGAAGAGGACGAGATCGTGTCGGTGGTTGTCACCATGCAGGATCTTGAGCCCCTTAGGGAGGTCGAGCGGATGCGAGCCGAGTTCCTGGGCATGGTGAGCCATGAGTTGCGTGCGCCGCTGACCTCGATCAAGGGCTCTGCGGCCACGGTGCTGGGCACCGCCCAGCACCTCGATTCGGCCGAGATGATCCAGTTCTTCCGCATCATTGACCAGCAGGCCGATCACATGCGCGACCTGATCGGCAATTTGCTCGATGCCGGGCGCATCAGGGCTGGCATGTTGTCGGTGGCTCCACAGCCTTCCCGAATGGTCAGCTTGATCGACCAAGCGCGGAACGCCTTCATTAGTGGCGGCGGTCGGCAAGCCATACAAATTGACCTGCCCCCGGACCTGCCCCAGGTGATGGCCGACCCTCAGCGCGTCGTGCAGGTTCTCAGAAACCTGCTCTCGAACGCGGCTCGGCACGCGCCGGAGACCTCCGTCATTCGGGTGGCCGCTAAGCGGGACGGAGTTTATGTCAGGGTGTCGGTTGCGGACGAAGGCAAGGGAATTTCACCGGACCAACTCGAGCGCCTCTTCGACCAGCCCGCCACGCTCAGTGGAAGAGAAGGTAACAGCGCGGGCCACGGCTTGGGCTTGGCCATCTGCAAGGGGCTGGTGGAAGCCCACGGCGGCCGCATAGGGGCTGATAGCGATGGCGTGGGCCGAGGCACTAGGATCGCCTTTACCCTGCCGGTGGCGGAAGGCTCCGGCGAAGCCGTCGCCCCACGTTCGAGCCAGTCGGCGGATGCCGTGACGGGCACCCGCGTCCTCGTGGTGGACGATGACCCGCGCACGTTGCGCCAAGTCGGCGATGCCCTTGCGTCGGGCGGTTACATCCCCTTGGTGACGGGCGACCCGGCGGAAGTGCAGGATTTGCTCCGATCTGAGCGGCCCGATTTGGTGCTGCTGGATCTCGTGCTCCCGGGTACCGACGGGATCGAGTTGATGACCAACATCCCGGAACTCGCCAACCTGCCCGTCGTCTTCATCTCGGGCTACGGCCGGGACGAAACCATCGCGCGGGCCTTGGAAAGCGGAGCCGCCGACTACATCGTCAAGCCCTTCTCGCCCACGGAGCTGAGAGCCCGGGTCGGCGCCGCACTGCGCCGGCGCGTCGAAGCCGAGCCTTTCGTGCTCGATGAACTGACCATCGACTACGACCGGCGCCGGGTGACCTTGGCCGGCCAGGCGGTGTCGCTAACCGCCACCGAGTATGAGTTGCTCCGGGTGCTTTCGGTCAACGCCGGTAAGGTGCTGGACTACCGAACCCTGCTGCGCCTTGTGTGGGGAGAGCGGGACAACCCCAATTCGGAAGTGGTGCGGACGTTCATCAAGCGGCTCCGCCAGCGGCTTGGCGAGAAGGCATCGAGGCCGAAATGGATCTTCAACGAACGTGGCGTCGGCTACCGCATGGCAACGCCGGCCGACCTATCCACTAGTTAGCGAGGCCCAGCCTCCTGGTGGCAGGCGGATTTCAACCACCCCATCGACGGCCTCCAGCCCTCGATTGGGCGGCCATCCCATTGGTGGCTTTGTTGGCGTTCTGCTGTCCCGTGTTCGCGGTCGAATACCAGCACGGCTACGCCTTTCTCTCCGAACCCAAGTACGCCGCGGGCTTCACCCACTTCGACTACGTGAATCCCGAAGCGCCCAAGGGCGGCATGATTCGGGTGCCGGAGATGGGCAATTGGGACAACTTCAACGAGGCGTCGCTGCGCGGACGGGTGGTGCGCGGCATGGAATTCTGGACGCGCTGGCGAAATTACGTCTATGACTCCCTCATGGACATGGCCATGGATGAGCCGGCCACCACATACGGACTGTTGGCGGAAGGCATCGCCTGGGCGCCGGACTTCTCTTGGGTGCAGTTCAAGCTGCGAGACGGCCCGCGTTGGCATGACGGCGCACCCGTGACGGTGGATGATGTGGTGTTCAGCTTCGACGCCTATCGCTTTGACGCTCGCCCCGCCATCAGCACGCCTCTGCGGATCATCGACTCGGTGGCAGTGGTGGGGCCGCGGGAGGTGCGCTTCAACATCGTCCCGGCCGCGCACGGCAACCCCATCGTGCCGCGCCGCCTCGGCGTGGTGCCCATCATTCCCAAGCACTATTGGGCCGAGCGCGCCCTCAGCCGTACGACGGTCGAGCCACCCTTGGGTTCCGGGCCTTACCGCATCGGCGAATTTGCCGTTGGGCGCTGGATCAAGTTTGAGCGGGTTGCGGACTATTGGGCCAGGGACCTGCCCATCATGAAGGGACGCTACAACTTCGACACCATCAAGATTGACTATTTCCGGGATGACCAGGTTCAGACCGAAGCCGTCAAGGCTCACGTGGTGGACCTGCACTTGGAGAACGTGCCGCGCCGCTGGACCCAGTCCTACAACATTCCGGCCCTGGAGCAGGGGTATCTGAAGAAGGATGTGGCCCGAACGCTGCGCCCCGCGGGGCTTTGGTGGCCAATCTTCTGGAATTTGGAGCAGCCGCGCTTTCAGGACGTGCGGGTCCGGGAGGCGCTGTGGCTGGTTCGGCCGGGCTTTGACTGGGGCAACCGCCGCTCCTACGGCTTCTGGGGCGAGGGTAAGAGCTTTTTCCACGACTCGGAGTTCGCCGCCCGGGGACTGCCGAGCGAGCGCGAGCTCAAGCTCTTGGAACCGTTGCGTGGCCAGATTCCGGAGCGGGTGTTCACCACGCCCTTCGATTCCGCGCCGCACGGTGAGTTCGGGTGGCATCGGGACAACCTGGAGCGGGCCGCGGAACTGCTGCGTGAGGCCGGCTGGGTGATCGAGGACGGCGCCTTGGTTCACGAGCAAACCGGAGAGCCCTTCCACATCCGCTTCGTCGCCGTTTCCCCGGCGCTTGGCCGCGCGTTCATCGCCTACACCCGAATACTCGAGCGGTTGGGCATCAGCGCCTCGATCAAGGCGCCGGAAATCTCCAACTGGCTGTATCGCATGCGTTCGGGAGACTTCGATGCGGGGGCGATCTTCTTTCTGCCCGACAACACCCCCACCTTGTTGATTTCCAACACGTTTTCCAGCGCTGCCGCCGATGCGCCCTACAGCGACAACTGGTCCGGCCTCAAGGATCCAGCGGTGGATGCGTTGATTGCCCACGTCTACGCGGCCAAGAATTGGGACGACTTCGTCGCTGCCCTGCGCGCCCTGGACCGGGTGCTGCTGTGGAATTTCTATTGGATGCCCAACGCCTCCAAGACCCGCTACCCCTATGTCCGCTGGGATAAGTTCGGCCGCCCGGAGCATGGCCGCCTGCTCTGGGTGGAAAGCCTCGTGGCCCATTGGTGGTGGGATGCGGAAAAGGCCGCCCGGGTGCGGGCCTTTGCGGAATCTGGCTAGTGGGCCGCTACATTCTGAAGCGCCTGGCGCTGATCGTGCCCACCCTGTTCGGCATCATGCTGGTCAACTTCATCATCGTGCAGTTTGCGCCGGGCGGGCCGGTGGAACAGGCCTTGGCCGATGCGGCGGGTTTTGGCTTTTCCTCGACTGCAGCGACGTCCTCAGCGGCCATGGGGCCTTCGGGCGATGGTGGCTATGCGGGCAGTTCCGGGCTGGACCCGGAACTGGTCGCCCGCCTCGAGCAGCAGTTCGGCTTCGACAAGCCAGCCCACGAACGCTTTCTGCTGATGATGTGGAACTATCTGCGCCTCGATTTCGGCGACAGCTACTTCCAGGATCGCGCCGTGGTGGACTTGGTGCTGGAGCGGTTGCCGGTGTCGGTTTCCCTCGGGCTTTGGTCGCTGTTGCTGATCTACGCCATCTCCATTCCGCTGGGCATCGCCAAGGCGGTGCGCGACGGGCAGCCCTTCGACGTCTGGAGCAGCGCCGTCATCTTCATGGCCTACGCCATTCCCGGCTTCCTGTTCGCCATCCTGCTGATCGTCCTGTTCGCCGGCGGCTCCTACCTCGACTGGTTTCCCTTGCGTGGGCTGACCTCGGACAACTTCGATGACTTGAGCCCCTTGGCCAAGGTGGGCGACTACCTGTGGCACTTGGCGCTGCCCTTGACGGCGCTGACCATCGGCGGCTTCGCCACCTTGACCATGCTCACCAAGAACAGCTTCCTGGAGGAGTTGAACAAGCAGTTCGTGCTCACGGCCCGGGCCAAGGGGCTGACCGAACGGCGGGTGCTCTACGGGCATGTCTTCCGCAACACCATGCTGATCGTGATCGCCGGCTTTCCCGCCGCCTTCGTGGGCATTCTTGTAACTACTCGCCCCCCTGCCCCTGATTGGGCGGGGTTTGCGTTGCCGGGGACTCTACCATGCTGGCGGCGTTGCCGTTGAGGGCGATCTGGATGTCCTGATCCCCGGATAAGGTCAGGGTGGCTGGCGGTCTTCGCCATTTTGGTCCTG
>VYDB01000135.1 GCA_009843635.1 Gammaproteobacteria bacterium | reverse complement strand
GACCGGCGGCCGGAGGTGCTGCGCGAGCTGGATGCCAGCGCGGTGGCGCTCGGCGTGGCGCTGACGCTGGACCTGTCGGAGGCGTTCCGCGCCCGGGGCGGGGGCACCCTGACGTTCACGGCGTCTTCATCCGACCCGGCAGTGGCCGAGGTGGCGGTGGACGGCGCGACGCTGACCGTTCGGAGCAGGGCAACCGGCGAGGCGGAGATCGCAGTCACGGCCACCGACGGCGAGGGCCGCTCGATCACCCAGCGGTTCACCGTGACGGTCACGGCGCCGGAGGCGGCCTGGTACCTGCCGCCGGCCTCGGACCCGACGCTGTAGGGGTTCGTGCGGGTCATCAACCGCTCGGCCCGGGCGGGCGAGGTCGCAGTGACCGCGACGGACGATGCGGGCGTGGAGCACGGGCCGCTCACCCTGGCGCTTGGCGCCCACCAGGCCAGGCACTTCAACTCGCGGGACCTTGAGGGCGGCAATCCCGCCAAGGGCCTCACGGGATCGACCGGCCCCGGCACGGGCGGCTGGCGGCTGGTGTTCGAGAGCGAGACGCTGGACGTTGAGGCGCTGGCCCACCTGCGCACGGCGGACGGGTTCGTGACTTCGATGGGCGAGACCGCGCCCAAGGGCGCCGACGGCCGGCTGCGGCTGGCGACCTTCAACCCGGCCAGCAACGTCAACCAAGTGAGCCGCCTGCGACTGGTGAACCCGACGGACGCGGAGGCAGTGGCGACGGTGACGGGCGTGGACGACGCCGGCCTCTCGCCCGGCGACCCGGTGCGCCTCTCGCTGGCAGCGGGCACGGCGTGCACGGTGGACGCCTCGCAGCTCGAGACGGGCCGGGCGATCGCCTGCGGAGCGCCCCAGGCGGGCGTCAGGCCGGGACTCGGCGACGGCGCCGGCAAGTGGCGGCTCGCCGTCGAAAGCGACGCGCCGATCGTGGCGATGAGCCTGCTGCGCAGCCCCACCGGGCACCTGACCAACCTCTCCGGCGGGGCGGCGCCGGACGCCGACGGGACATGGCACGTGCCGCTGTTCCTGCCCGCCTCCGACCCGGAGGGCCGGCAGGGGTTCCTGCGGGTGGTCAGCCGTTCGGACCGGGACGGCGCGGTGACCGTCAGGGCGTTCGACGATACCGACTTCGACTACGGCAGCCTGACGCTGCGCCTCGGCGCAGGGGCGGCGGTGCAGTTCAACGCCGACGACCTGGAGCTCGGCAATTCGGCCAAGGGGCTGACCGGCAGCACCGGCCCCGGCACGGGTTCGTGGCGGCTCGAGCTGTCGAGCAACGACATCGACTTTGAGGCCCGCGCGTACGTGCGCCACCGCGACGGCTTCCTGACCGCCATGCAGGCGGCGGCGCCCTCAGCGCCCGCCGAGGATCCGTCGGCGGGCCGCGCGCACCGGGTCGCCACCCTCAACCCGGGCAACAACTGGCGCCAGGTGGGCGTGCTGCGGCTGGTCAACCGGGGCTCCGGGGACGCGACCGCCATGGTCACCGGCGCCGACGACCGGGGCGTGCGACCGGGCGGCCCCGTGGAGGTGTCGGTGCCAGCGGGCGCGGCGGTGGAGCTGACGGCGGCGGCGCTGGAGTCCGGGGACTCGGACGCCATCGCCTCCGGGGCGCTCGGCGACGGCGCGGGCAAGTGGCGGCTGCGCGTGGAATCCGAAGGCGACCTTGCCGTCATGGGCCTGCTGCGCAGCCCCATGGGCCACCTGTCGAACCTGTCCCGGTCGCGTGGCGCGTTCGGTGCCCTGCCCTCTCTGCTGCCGCCGCCCTCCTCGGTGGTGGCGGAGGCCGCCGGCGACGAGCGGGTGCGGGCCGAGTGGTCCGAGGTGCCAGGTGCCCGCTACGACGTGGAGTTGCTGCAGGGCGGCGCGCCGGACGAGGGCCGCTCGCTGCGGGCCACCACGCGCCGGGACTTCCGCTGGTCCGGCCTGGAGCCCGGCACCTACTCGGTCCGGGTGCGCTCGGTGGACGCCGACGGCGCGGCCGGCCCCTGGGGCGAGCCGTCCAACGAGGTCGTGATCGACTGATGGGTCTGACGACGGGCGGCGGGCTGAACGGGGCGCTTCCGGGGAGGACCATGCCGTTAAAGCGCGAAACGGCACTGCTTCTGCGCGCTGCCTTCGCCTTGGTGCTCGCTGCCGGGGTGGCCGAAGCGCAGACGCTGCCTGGCAAGTTGGTCAGCAACACCGGGCAGGCGAGGGAACTGTTCTACCTGTTGTGGACTGACGCTGCCGACTACGCCCAAGCGTTCACCACCGGGAGCAACACTGCCGGCTACACGATGACCGACGTGGACCTCATCGCGGAGGATGATCCCCAGTTGAATCCGTCGCGCCCGGCGTACGCCGTAAGCATCCGGTCGGACTTGTCGGGTGTTCCGGGCCGCAGCTTGGGCACGCTGGCGAACCCGCCGAGCCTGCCCGATCGCGCGCAGGGGTCGCCTGCCCGGTTCAGGGCTTCCGGCGGCGGCATCGGCCTGGACCCCAGCACGAGGTACTGGGTGGTGATTGATATCTCCACCGGCACCGTTTCCTCCGCGTTCTATGGAGCGAGGTCATTCGCGGAGGATTCGGACGGGATGGTGGGCTGGAGCATCGCGGACGGCTTGCTCTCCCGGAGCCTGGACGACAGCGGTTCGTGGCAGGCCTCCTCCCGTACCGACGCCGTGCAGCTCGCCGTCTATGGCCGTGACGGGAGGCCCCCGTCCTCCAGCGGCAGCGGCGGTGGTGGCAGCGGCGCGGACCGCCGGCCGGAGGTGCTGCGCGAGCTGGGCGCCGGCGCGGTGGCGCTCGGTGCGGCGCTCACCCTGGACCTGTCGGAGGCGTTCCGCGCTCGGGGCGGGGGCGCCCTGGCGTTCACGGCGACGTCGTCCGACCCGGCGGTGGCCGAGGCGTCGGTGGACGGCGCGACGCTGACCGTCCGCGGCAGGGCGGCCGGCGAGGCGGAGATCGCGGTCACGGCCACCGACGGCGAGGGCCGCTCGATCACTCAGCGGTTCGTCGTCACGGTGACGGCCCCGGAGGCGGCCTGGCACCTGCCGCCCGCCTCGCACCCGAACCTGCAGGGGTTCTTGCGGGTCATCAACCGGTCGGACCGGGCTGGCGAGGTGACGGTGACGGCCACCGACGATGCGGGCGTGGAATACGAGCCGGTCACCTTGGCGCTCGGCGCCCACCAGGCGAGGCACTTCAACTCCGGTGACTTGGAGGACGGCAATCCCGCCAAGGGCCTGACGGGCTCCACCGGTCCCGGCACGGGCGGCTGGCGGCTTGAGTTCGAGAGCGACGCGCTGGACGTGGAGGCGCTGGCCCACCTGCGCACGGCGGACGGGTTCGTGACCGGCATGGGCGCGACGGCGCCCAAGGGCGACGACGGACGGCTGCGGCTTGCGACGTTCAACCCGGCCAGCAACACGAGCCAAGTGAGCCGCCTGCGGCTGGTGAACCCGACCGATGCGGACGCCGAGGCGACGGTGACGGGCGTGGACGACGCGGGCAATCTGCCGGGCGAGCCGGTGGTTCTCACCCTGCCGGCGGGTTCCGCCTGCGAGGTTGACGCCCCGGCGCTGGAGTCCGGGCGCGGGCTGGCCTGCGGCGCGCCCCAGGCGGGCCTCGGCGACGGCAAGGGCAAGTGGCGGCTGGCGATCGAGTCCGACGCGCCGCTGGTGGCCATGGGCCTGCTGTCGAGCCCGACCGGGCACCTGACCAACCTGTCCGGCGCGTCGGCGGCGGACGCGGACGGCATCTGGCACGTGCCGCTGTTCCCGCCCGCCTCGGACCCTGAGGGGCGGCAGGGCTTCGTGCGGTTCATCAGCCGGTCGGGCCGCGACGGCGTGGTGACGGTAAGGGCCTTCGACGACAGCGACTTCGACTACCAGCCGCTCACCCTGCGCCTGGGCGCGGGGCAGGCGGTGCAGTTCAACGCCGACGACCTGGAGGTCGGCAACGCGGGCAAGGGGCTGAGGGGATCGACCGGCCCGGGCACGGGCGCGTGGCGGCTGGAACTGTCGAGCAACGACATCGAGTTCGAGGCGCATGCCTATGTGCGCCACCGGGACGGCTTCCTGACCGCCATGCAGGCGGCGGGGCCCTCGGCGCCCGCCGAGGGCCCGTCGGCGGGCCGTGTGCACCGTATTGCGACGCTCAACCCGGGCAGCAATTCGCGACAAGTGGGCGTGCTGCGGCTGGTCAACCGGGGTGCCGGGGACGCGGCGGCGACGGTCACCGGCGCGGACGACCGCGGGGTGCGGCCGGGCGGCCCGGTGGAGGTGTCGGTGCCGGCCGGGGCGGCTGTCGAGCTGACGGCGGCTGAGCTGGAAGCCGGGGAGTCGGACGCCATCGCCTCCGGGGCGCTGGGCGACGGCGTCGGCAAGTGGCGGCTGCGCGTGGCTTCGGAGAGCGACCTCGCCGTCATGGGCCTGCTGCGCGGGCCCATGGGCCACCTGTCGAACCTGTCACGCTCGGGCGCGTTCGGTGCCCTGCCGTCGCTGCCGCCGCCGCCCGCATCGGTGGTGGCGGAGCATGCCGGCGGCCCACGCGTTCAGGCCGAGTGGGCCGAGGTGCCGGGGATGCGCTACGGCGTCGACCTGCTGCTGGAAGGCGCACCCGTCGAGGGCCGCTCGCTGGCGGCCACCACCCGAACCGACTTCCGCTGGTCCGGCTTGGAGCCGGGCACCTACTCAATCCGGGTCCGCTCGGTGGACGCCGACGGCGCGGCGGGACCCTGGGGCGAGCCCTCCAATGAGGTCTTGATCGAATGATGCGTTCGGCGGCGACGGGCTGCGGTTGAGCGGAGGAGATTCTCGAAACGGCCATGGCACTGATGCGTGGAAAGGCGTTGCGCAGTGCGCTCACCGTGCTCGCCATCGCTTTGCTCGCTACCGCGGCGATCACGTGGCTGGCAAGGCTGGCGAGTTAAGGTGTCCCGCCCCGTCCTGGATGTCCGTGAGCAGCCCTCCATGCTCCCGGCGGGGCGAGGGCGGGGCGCCCTCGGTCCGGGGACTACGCCCGCTTCAGGCGTGGATCCTTCTTTGCGTTCGACCGGTGTTCCTTGGATGTCCCTATTCCGGTCAGCGGGTCAGCAGCGGGGTGAGGGCCGCGCTGATTCCGGTGTTCGTCAGCCGGGCGAGTGTCTTGCCAATTCGTAGCAGGGCATCTTGGGGGAACGCGGGCCAGAGGGTTGTCTCGCGGGCCACGGCTTGAACCAGGGCCTCGGGGTCTTCGAGCGTTCGAAGCAGGCCCCGAACCGGTTCCGCGCCAGGGTCGTCGTAGGTGATCGAGGATCCGTCTTCCGCTTTTCCCTTCAGCGTCTGCAGCCAGGCGCAGAGCGCGAGCTCCAGGCGGGGGGCGGGTTCGCCTGCGGCCCAAGCGGCCTTCAGGGTGGGGAAGAGGCGCTGCGGCAACTTGTGGCTGCCGTCGCTGGCTACCTGGGCCGTTCGATAAGGCACGGCATCGTTCCCGAAACGGCGCAGGATCGAGGCGATGTAGGCATTGACGTCCATGCCGGCGGGCGCTTCGAGATGCGGCATGACTTCGCCATCGAGCGTTTGCAGCACGAAGCCGCGCAGTTCCGCATCGTTCACGGCTTCATGGATGGTCTCGTAGCCCTTCAGGAGCCCGAGGTAGGCCAGCAAGCTGTGGCTTAGGTTCAACAGCCGAAGCTTGGCTCGCTCGTAGGGCGCAACGTCCTTGACCAACAAGGCGCCGCCGGCTTCCCACTCCGGGCGGTCGGTGCGGAAGTCGTCTTCGATGACCCACTGGGAAAATGTCTCGCAAACCACGGGCGAAGCATCGGTGTATCCGGCCACCGTATTGAGCCAGGTTCTGTCGGCTGCCGTGGTTTGCGGCGTGATGCGGTCCACCATCGAGTTCGGAAAGGCTACATGGTCCTTTACCCAGGACGCTAATCCGGGCGCTGCGCACAAGGCCAGCACGCTTTCGCCCAGAATCCGGCCGTTGCCGGTCAGGTTGTCGCAACTCAGGATCGACAGCGGCGCTCGGCTTTCCATGCGATGGGTAAGTGCCAGGGCCAGGATGCCAGCGGCGCTGCCGGCCCGGTCGGCGTCCTGGTACCCCTTTTCGGTGATGGTCAGCGTCACCACCCGGACCTGCGGGTCGGCGATTGCCGCGATCAACGCATCGGCGTCCGCCAGGATGTTGACCAGCCCGCCGGGAATTTGCAGTTCGAATCCATCCTGGTCCCGGGCGCAGACCGTGTAGAGATAGTCCTGGGTTGCCAACGCATCGCGGGCGTTTGTGGTGCGCAGGCTGGCGCCGACGGTGCCCCAGCGTAGGTCGCCGCCATTCAGCACCCGCTCGGTGTAAATTGCCTGGTGGGCGCGATGGAACGCGCCCAAGCCGATGTGCACCATCCCCGTTTGCAACTCGGCGCGTGGGTATGTCGGGACTCTGACGTTTTCGAGTTGCGCCAGCAGGGACGCATTGAGGCGCGGCAGTTCGGTCACAGACGGTAGGCTTCCTTCGCTGCCTCGTAGGCTAGGAAGCGCGCTACTGCCCCCGCCTCGGACTTACGAATTCGATGCTCCGCCACCAGCCGCGCCAAGCAACCGCAGTCGATTCGACGGGCCATGTCGTGGCGGGCCGGGATGGACAGAAAGGCGCGGGTGTCGTCGTTGAAGCCGACGGTGTTGTAGAAGCCGGCAGTCTCCGTGGTCTGCTCGCGAAATCTGCGCATGCCTTCAGGGCTGTCGTGGAACCACCAAGCAGGACCGAGGCGTAGGCAGGGGTAGTGCCCGGCCAGCGGCGCCAATTCGCGGCTGTAGGTGGTTTCGTCCAAGGTGAACAGGATGATCCGCAGCCCGGGTTCGTTGCCGAAGCGATCCAGCAGCGGTTTCAGCCCGGCCACGTAGCTCGTGCGCGTCGGGATGTCCGCCCCGCGGTCGCGGCCGAACCGCTCGAACACTTTGAGATTGTGGTTGCGCCAGGAACCCGGATGAATCTGCATGACCATGCCGTCGGCTAGGCTCATGCGCGCCATTTCGGTCAACATCTGGCCGCGAAAGAGATCGGCCTCGTCGGCGCTGAGGCGGCCGGCGAGCGCCCGGCTGTAGAGATCTGCGGCATCGCCGGCGCTCAGGTCGGCGGTGCGGGCGGTCGGGTGGCCGTGGTCGGTGGCGGTGGCGCCATGCTCGCGGAAGAAGGCGCGTCTGGATTCCAGGGCTCGCAGATAGCCGGCGAAGTTGCCGGTGTCTTCGCCGGTCAGGCGACCGAGTTCGATGACATTGTCGGCAAAGCCCTCGTACTCCGGATCGATCACTGGGTCAGGCCTGAACGTGGTGATGACTCGGCCCATCCAGCCGCTCGACTGAATTTTCGCGTGATGGGCCAGCGGGTCCAGCGGCGATTCCGTGGTTGCCAGCACCTCGATGCGGAAGCGCTCGAACAGTGCCCGGGGCCGGTAGTCCGGGGTCTGAAGCGCGGTTTGGATGTGCCGGTAGAAGGCGTCCGCAGTGGCCGGGCCGAACGGCTCGTCAAGCCCGAAGACTTCCTCGAACACGTGATCGAGCCAGATTCGGGTCGGTGTGCCCCGAAACAGGTGGTAGTGTTCGGCAAACCGTCGCCAAACCACCTCAGGATCCGTCTCGACAGCGGACTTATCTCCGGCTTCGGGGGCGATGCCAAGTTCAGGCAGGGTCACGCCTTGGCTGTACAGCATGCGGTAAACGTAGTGATCGGGCGTGATCAACAGTTCCGCCGGATTGCCGAAGGGCGCGTTGTCGGCGAACCAAGCGGGGTCGGTGTGGCCATGGGGACTGACGATGGGAAGATCGGCGACCGCTTCATACAGGGATCGGGCCAGGCGCCGGATTTCCGGCTCGGCTGGGAACAGGCGGTCTGGGTGCAAGGGGTCGTCCGGCGTTAGCCGCGAACCTTCTGCAGGGCGTAGATCGCCCCGCGAAGTTCCGCTAGGCCTTTCATGCGCCCGGCATAGGAATAGCCTGGCCGGACATTGGGATCATTGCGTTCCTCGCCCATGGCATGGCCGTGGTCCGGGCGCATGGCGATTTCCGGGAATCGGCTGCCGGATGATCGACGGCCGCGTTCCTCATCCAAAAGCGCGTTGATCAGGCCGACCATGTCGATGTCGCCATCGAGGTGCTCGGATTCGTAGAACGACCCATCCGGCTCCCGGCAGACGTTGCGCAGGTGGACGAACTCGATGCGCTTGCCGAACTCCCGCACCATGGCGGTCAGGTCGTTGTCTGAGCGGGCGCCGTAGGAACCGGCACATAGGGTCAGGGCGTTGCTCCGGCTCGGCACGGCGGCGAGCAGCGCCCGCGCATCATCTGCCGTGGACACCACCCTGGGCAACCCGAACAGTGAAAACGGCGGATCGTCGGGATGCACGCACAGGGTGACGCCGGCTTCGTCCGCCACCGGAATCACATCCTCGAGAAAGGCGAAGAGGTTGGCCCGGTAGCGTTCCGTTCCGCACTCGCGGAATCGTGCGATCTCGGCGCGCACGCCGTCACGATCGTAGGAGCCTTCGCCGCCGGGCAGGCCGGCGATGATGTTGCTCTCCAGCGCTTCCCGCTCAGCGCTGGTCAAGGCCGCGAATCTTTGCCGGGCTTTGTCGAGCAGTTCATTGCTGTAGCAATCCTTGGCGCCGTCTCGTTTGAGCACGTGCACGTCGTAGGCCACGAAGTCCGTCATTTCGAAGCGCAACGCGCCGGACTTGTTCGGCAGTTCGTAGTCGAGGTTGGTGCGGGTCCAATCGACCACGGGCATGAAGTTGTAGCAGACGCGGTTGATGCCCAATTGCCCCAGGTTCCTGAGCGTTTGGCGATAGTTCTCGATCAGGCGCTCATAGTCGCCGGAGCGCAGCTTGATGTCATTGTGCACGGGCACGCTTTCGACCACGGCCCAGACCAAGCCGTGATCCATGATGAGTTGCCGGCGCGCATCGATGTCAGCCAGGGGCCAGGCTTCTCCAGTGGGTATGTGGTCGAGCGCGGTGACGACGCCGCGAGCGCCCGCTTGGCGAATCTGCGCCAAGGACACCGTGTCGTCCGGCCCGAACCAACGCCAAGTTTCCTGCATGGGTGCCTTAAGGGGAGTAATGGGTGCAATGGTAAAATGGTCAGGCCAATTCATCAACGACAAGGAGTTCCCTCATGCTGCTACCCATTACTGCGCTGTACGCGGCCCTCATGGTGGCCATCATGGTTTGGCTCGGCTGGGGCATCGGCCAGATGCGCGGCAAAACCCAAATTTCGATCGGCTTCGGCGACAGCAAGGAACTCGCCGAAGCGGGGCGCCGCTACGGCAACTTCACCGAGCATGTGCCGATGGCGCTGGTGTTGATGGCAATCGTCGAGCTGAACGGCGGCCACGGCGTGTTTCTGCACATTGTCGGCGCCCTGCTGGTGCTGTCCCGCATTGCGCACCCCTTGGGGCTCCACTACGACAACATCAGCCACCCTCTGCGCACGATCGGCGCCGGCGGCAGCCTGTTGATGACCGTGGTGTTGGGCGCCACCGCGATTTGGCAGGGCATTACGTCGCTCTGACCAGTTGCCACTTGGCAAGCATCCGCAGGATCGAAGGTTCGCGGGTGTAGTCCGTCAAGTTCGCGAAGCCGACCCAAGCCAGGGCGTGGGATTCCTCGCCCACGGTGAAGTGGTCGCTCGTGGCCCGCAGGGCGTAGCGCACGTCGTAGTGGAAGTGGGCTGGTTCGGCGGGGCGGGCTGGCCCTTCTTTGCGGGCTGGAATAGCGTGGATGTCGATGTCCAAGGGTGCGTCCGAGCAGGTTTCCACCTCAAGGCCGGATTCCTCTGCTGCCTCGCGCAGTGCCGTGCGCAAGGTGTCCGGGTCGCCATCGCAGTGGCCGCCGGGCTGCAGCCAACGGTTCAGCTTGCGGTGGTGGGTGAGCAGCACTCGGCTGCCGCCGGGATCGATCAGCCAAGCACTGGCCGTGACATGGCCGGGCAGGCAGTCCCGATGGAAGCAGCGTTGGTGGCGCCGCACGAATTCGAGGAACCGGTCGGCAGTGGCCGCTTCGTTGGGATGGTGTGCCCGATAACCCTCAAGGTCGCGGATCAGTTTGTTTCGGAGCATGCAATTGCTATTCTGGCTGCTTCGTCAAAATCCAAACCACTTAAGGAGAACTTCATGATTGCTGTAATCGCCAAGCTCAACGTCGCCGAAGGCAAGGGCGCGGAATTCGAGAAGGCCATGCTGGCGCTGGCCAGTCAAGTGCGCGCCAAGGAAGCGGGCAACCACCTCTACACGCTATGCCAAAACGACGATGGCGACTACATCGTTCTGGAGCTCTATGACGACGAGGAGGCGCTTGCCGCCCATGGGCAATCGGAGCACTTCAAGGCCTCCGGCGCCAGCTTCAAGGGCCTGATGTCCGGCCCGCCGGAGATTCAGCGGCTCAAAGTGGTGGGTTGATCTACCCATCGTCGCTCGGCTGGCGGGTTTCGCACTCGCCAGAGACAATGGCCAGCAGGGCGTCGTCCGTGAGCGGGCCGATGTGCCGCAGGCAAATGCCGCCGCCCTCATCGAAGCGGACTAGGTGGGCGGCGGCATCGTCTTGGGCGCCAAGCAATGCGCGCCAGGCCTCTGCGCCTTCGGTGACCAATAGAAGGTAGTCCTTGCGCGAAGGCTTGGCCTGCTCGCGCATGCCCCGGCGAATCATGGCCTGCATGAACCCCGGCGCCCCTTCGATGACCGAAACGTTGTAGGGCGTGAAATCATGTTCGCTCCGCGCCGCCTGCAGCGCTTCCCACCAAGGCCGGACCTCGGCATTGGCGTCGCGACTGAAGCCGACCAGCAGCACGGCGTTCGGGGGCAGGTCGCCGGGCACCTCAACGGACTGCTGGTTCAGGTTTTCGGCGGTCAGTTGCCCCGGCTCCAGCGCAATTGCTGGCCCGCAGGCCGACAGCGCAGCGGCCAGCAGCCAACGTCGCGCGTTCTGCAAGGTCTGCAAACTCTTACATCCGAGCTTCTTCATGGTTCCTCCCGGTCCAAAAAAACAAGACTATCAGGCTTGGTAGCCAAGGCACGGCCCGCTCGAAGGGGTCGCCGGGCAGGTGCGCGGCTTGCGACAGCAAGCTGTCGGTCGCTGGTGCCGCGCCCAAGGCGTAGAACAGCACCGTGGTGCCGAACCCCGCCAGCATGCAGGCCAGCGCTGCCCGGGCCGGCACCAAGCGGCCCATCACCCGCCAGACCACGATGGGGCCGAAAGCGGCGCCGAGCGCCGACCAGGCAAACAGCACCCGGTTGAATATGGTGTCAGGCAGCGACAGCGTGAGCACCACCGCCAGCACGGCGACGGCGAAGGTGACGCTGCGGGAGATCAACAGTTGGCGTTCGGGAAAGCGCCGGTTGACGCCGAGATCGTGGGCCACCGCGCCGGACGCGGCCAGCAGGATCGAATCCACGGTGGACATCACCGCCGACAGGGTGGCGGCAACCACGACACCGGCCAGCACGGCGGGCAAGTAGTCGGTGGCGGTGCGGTAGAACAGCGCCTCGCCGTTGGCCAGATCCGGCATTAGCGCCCGCCCGGAAAGCCCAAGGGCGATCATGCCGAGAAACACCACCACACCCCAGCCGATGACGATGGCAAAGCCGCGCAGCCGCTCCCGCTCGCCCCGTATCGCCATCAGGCGGCTGAGCAGATGCGGTTGTCCGAAGGTGCCGAGCGACATGCCCACTACGCCGACGACAAAACCGATGAAGACCAGCGCCGAATGGCCGCCGGTGACCTGCAGGTAGGCTGGCGGCATCTGTTCAGCCAATGCGCTCAATACTGCCGCTGGGCCACCGGCTGCGGCCAGTGCCGCCAAGGGCACCCCGATGGCGACCAGCATCATGATGACGGCTTGCAAGGTGTCGGTGACGGACACGGCCCAGTAGCCGCCCAGCATCGAATAAATCGCCACGATCAGAGCCCCCAGCACCACCGCTTCCGCCAAGGACAGCGCGAAATTCTCCGCCAAGGCTTTGCCGGCCGCATCGAACTGGGCCGCGATGTAGAACACGAAGCAACCGATCACCAGCGCCGCGGCCAGCGCCGCTACTGGCGCCCGCTGCCGAGGAGCGGCGTCCTGCAGCAGGAAGTCGGTCAGGGTGAGCTGATCGTGGACAAGGGACTCCTCCCGCAGCCGCCGCCCAAAATACAGCCACACCATCGCATAGCCTGCCCAGATGCCGGGCACCATCCACAGGGCGCTTAGCCCGATGGCATAGACAAATCCGGAGAAGCCAAGGATGACCCAGGCCGAGGAGGTGCTCGCCGCATAGGACAGCCCCGCCACCCAAGGCCCCAAGCCCCGTCCGCCGAGGAAGAAGTCCGCCTCGTTGCGATTGCGCGACTTGGCCCACAAGCCGATGCCAATCAGCACCAGCTTGTAGGCGACCAAGGTGGTGAGCACGACAGTGGAAGTGGACGTCATGGGCGGGGTTGACGGAGCGTTAAATCGAGAACCGGTAGCGCAGGTACAGCATCCGTCCACGGGGGTCGTGGGTGTAGTAGTCGTAGGCACCATCCACGTTCACCAAGGGCGGTGACTTGTTGAACAGGTTCTTGATGCCCAGCGTCAGTTGATTGGTGGCTAGCTGGGGAACTAGCGCGGGCAGTTCCAGACGGTACTGGAGGTCCGCTGTGGTCATGCTCTTGATGGTTTCCGCGGTGCCGATGTAGGCGGCGAGAAAGGCGCTTTGGGCGGTGTCGTCGGTGTAGCTGTCGATGGTGTGGACTTGAACGGTGGCGGCGTGGCGTCCGCGTTGCCAGTCGAGGCTGGCGGTGCCGCGCAGATTGGGCATGGGGCGGCCGATGGCGTTGCCCGCGTTGCGGCTGCCGGCGCCGTCGATCCTCTCACCTCCTGCCAGGATGATGTCGTAGGCCAGGGTGCGGCTCAGGTTCAGCGCCGCGCGGAACTGACCGGTTCGGCCGCCGTCCCATTGGTAGGCGAGGGCGGCGTCGATGCCGGACGCCTCCAGGCTCGGCGCATTGAAGTAGGAGGCCTCCGTGCGCACCAGGTAGCCGTCTTCCCGGCGAATCACCTTGCTCGGCAGGCCGGGGCCGATGCTGTGCACGGTCACCGAGCCGTCGCCGTCCAAGTCCCAGGCGCCGCACAGCGGGCCGGCTGCGGGATCGCCGTTCACGCCGTTGGGGCAGCGGGAGGCATTGTCCCGGTCGATGAGTTCCTGGTGGCCTTCCCGGGCCACGAGGTCGGTGTAGTCATAGCGGTAGTAGTCCAAGTCAAGCGAAAGCCCCTTCAACGCGCCTGTCGGATTCCATGACAGTCCCGCATTGAAGGCCTCGGCCTGTTCCGGCTTAAGCTCGGGATTGCCCGTGGCGGCCGATGCTCTATAGGCCAAGGCCGGCGCGTTGGAGAACGGGTCGCTGGAGTTTTGGAAGATGGTGCGGCTGCCGCCGGTCTGCAGCAGGGAGCCGACCCTGAAGGACGTGCCCCAAGAGGCCCGCAGGGATAGCGACTCGGTGGGCTGCAGCAGCAGCGTTGCTTTGGGATCAAGGGAGTCCGCATTCAGCGCCTTGAAGGACTCGTAGCGTCCAGCCAGGGTCAGCTCCGCCCAGTTTGTCAACGGCAGCAGCACTTCGGCGAACGCCGACCAGGTACGCAGCCGGTTGCGCCAGTCCCGGTCGCCGGTCAGGAAGGTGTAGTTGAAGGCGTTGGCCTCGTCGTCGTAGTCCACGCGGGCCTTGTCCGTCCGGTGTTGGAAGCCGACGGCCAGGCCGACGGGGCCGCTGGACAGGTGCGCAACGTCGCCGGATGCCAGCACGTCGAACACCGTTTGTTCGATGGTGGCATCGGTGACGTAAGCCCCTTGGGTCCAGCGGAGCAGCTCGGCCGGGTTTTGGTATTTGCGGGCCGCCTCACTCACGGTGAGGCTGGGGTCGGCGGCCCAGGGACCGGCGTCCGCAACGTTCCAGCGCTCGCCAGTCACCGGATCGTACACGCTGGTTTGAAAGCTGTTGTAGTAGTAGCAGTCGCCGGTGCCGAGATTGCCTGAGCCAGGCTGGCCGGCACTGGGGTCGCAACGAGGTCCACCGAGGCCCGCGAACGCCAAGTCCATACGCGAGGTGAGGGTGTCCACCGGCCAGTTCAGGTCGAGTTGGTGCCGGGAGTGGATCAGGTTGGCATCCAAGGCCCACTCGCGGCCGATGAAGGTGAAGTCCGCCTCAACCCCCGCCAAGGCCCGCAGGTTTTCCCGGCGGCTTTTGGAGACGGTGCTGATGGGCCGCTCATCCATCGATGAATCGATGGTGCCGCCAAGTATGCGCTGCATCGCTTGGTAGGGCGCGGGTTCGAAACCCCGCCGGGCGGCGTCGAGCTGCAGCCCGAAGTGGTGTTCCGGCACGATCACGTAGCGCACGTCCGGGTAGAGTGAGTTGCCGCGAGAGGACTTTTGCCGGGAGTAGCTCAGCGACCCGTACAGCGCCGTGCGGGGCGACAGCCGCAGTTCACCTTCGGAATGAACCTTCACTTGCTGCTCCGGGCGCACGAGGGCGAAGAAGCTCGAATAGTCGTAAACGCAGATGTGCGGAAAGTCCGGATGCAGCCCCAAGGTGCCCATGGGGCCGTCGTCTTCGGCCGCCTGCTCGCATTCGGGGTCCGGCAGGCTGCCGGAGAAGGCCGCCGGGTCCGCACCGCCGTCCGGCCACCAGTAGTTGGAGGCCACCGGCTGGCCGCCGCCCGCCTGGATTTGCGGGACGTAGCGGCCGGGTTGGCCGAAGCTCGACAGGCCGGAGCGGCCGAAGCGCTCGAAGCGGTCGGCGAAGCTCAGGCCGTTGCGGTCGAGGTAGCTCGCCGCCAGGCTAAAGGCTCCCCAGTCGCCAATGGTTCCGGCCAGCCCCGAAAGCAGCAGATCCTGCTGCTCGTGGGTCTCGTCATCGCTGCTGAAGTCCACCTGCAGTTCAACGCCGTCAAAGCCGCGCCGGGTGATGAAGTTCACCACCCCGGCCACCGCGTCGGACCCGTAGAGGGCCGATGCGCCGTCCTTCACCACTTCGATGCGCTCCAGCGCGATGTTCGGCACCAGTCCCTGAACATCGACGTAACCGCTGCCGCTGTTGTCGTAGGTGGTGTTGACGGTGCGCTTGCCGTTGATCAGCACCAAGGTGGCACCGCTGCCCAGGTTGCGCAGATTGACGCTGGCGTTGCCGGTGGAACTGTCATCCCCCGCCCAATTGGTGGCCGATACGCCCAGAGAGCCGGCGTTGAAGCTCAAGGAGCGGACGATCTCCTTGATGTCGGTGGCCCCCACGGCGTCCAGGCGCTCCTTCTCAAGAATCGTCAGGGGAGAAGCGAAGTCCCTCGCCTCCCGTTTCAGATGGCTGCCCGTGACGACGACTTCCTCGATGGCCTGGGCGCCATCCGCCGCCGCTCGCCAAGGCGCCAGGCTGAGCACAACGACGAAAGCCAGGGCGGTGCAGTAAGCGCCGAGCGACGATGGGCTTGTGATGCGGGGATTCAAGGGCTCAACCGAAACCGTGCTAGGTTTGCGGCCGCACAGGCGGCGGCTTCCGTTTGGAAAAGGCGCCATCTTGGGTTGTTTGCCGTGTTGATTTCAAGTCTGCGGCACCTACGAGGGACTTGCGCTGTAGGGTTTTTGGGTTGAGTTCGGGGGCGGCCGGGGCTG
>VYDB01000032.1 GCA_009843635.1 Gammaproteobacteria bacterium | reverse complement strand
GGAGCGCCCGCAAAACCCCGCCCCTAAAGACTCTCAGAACAGCGCAAGTGCCTCCCCAATCAACAGGCGCGGAGTTTCGCGTTAGCGAAACTCCATACGCACCCGCGCAGCGGGTGCGCAATTGCGCTTCGTCACGGACCGCACCACACTATGCTCGCCATGACGCCGGTCGTTCGCATTGCTGTTCCCGTTCCCCTGCCGCAGGCGTTCGACTACGCCGTTCCCGCCACCTGCCTGCCGCCGGCGGTTGGCGCGAGGGTGCGGGTGCCGTTCGGCAATCGAACCTTGGTGGGCATCTGCATCGAGGCGGACCCCAAGGATGCCTTTGCCGACCCAAAAGAGCTGCTTGAGGTGCTTGACGAGCAAAGCATCCTGCCGGGCGATGTCCAGCGGCTGGCGCTGTGGTTGGCCGACTACTACCACTACCCCCTTGGCGAGGTCTTCGCCACCCTGCTGCCCAACGCCGCCCTGAAGGGGATGCCCTTGCGCGTGCGGCCAGAGGAGATTTGGCACCGCAGCAGCGCAGCCGCACCGGACCTCTCCCGGGCCGAACGACAGCGGGCGCTGCTCGCCTTCCTGGACAGCAATGGCGGCTGGGCCAGCGGCAAGGCCATTCGGGCTGCGGGATTCACTTCCGCCATGATCGCGGCCCTGGTTCGCAAAGGCGCCATCGAGGCGGGTGAGCGCCGCTTCGATTCAGAGCAGCCTCCGCAACTGACCGCGGATCAGGAAGCGGCCATCAAGGACTATCGAGGAAAGCTCACCGGCTTCTCGCCGAACCTGCTTGAGGGCGTTACCGGCAGCGGCAAGACCGAAGTCTATCTGCGCGCCATCGCCGATGTGCGGCGCTGCGGCCGCCAAGTGCTGGTGCTGGTGCCGGAGATCGCCCTGACACCGCAGACCCTGGCCCGCTTCAGGCGGCGCTACGGCACCACCGACGTCATGCACTCGGGCCTAAGCGATCAAGAGCGGCTAAACGCCTGGCTGCGCTGCCGCGATGGCCAAGCGCGGATTCTGATCGGCACCCGATCGGCGGTCTTCACGCCGTTCAAGCAGCTCGGCCTGATCGTGGTGGACGAGGAGCACGACGCCTCGTTCAAACAGCAGGACCGACTTCGCTACTCGGCTCGCGACGTGGCCGTCAAGCGGGCTCGGGACCTAGGCATTCCGCTCATTCTAGGCAGTGCGACGCCCTCGCTGGAATCGCTCGAAAACGTCCGTCGCGGACGCTATCGACACCAGCTTCTCCACCAGCGGGCCACCGGCGCTCCCATGCCGAGCATGCACGTTCTCGACATCCGCGGCCATCCCCTGCGCGAGGGCCTAAGCCACCCGTTGACGGCACGCATCGAACGGCACCTCGATGCCGGCGGCCAAGTGCTGGTGTTCTTGAACCGGCGCGGCTACGCTCCGGTTTACCTCTGTCCCGACTGCGGCTGGCAGGCCGCCTGCAGCCGCTGCGACGCCCGGCTGACCCTGCACCAAGGCCGCAAGCGCCTCGCCTGCCACCACTGCGGAGCCGAACGCCCAGTCACCGAAACCTGCCCATCCTGCGGCAGTGCGCATCTGCTGGCGGTGGGGGCCGGCACTGAACGCACCGAAGCGGGACTGAGGGAACGTTTCCCCGACGCCTCCCTCATCCGCATCGACAGCGACACGGCCCGCTCCCAACGCCGCCTCGAGGAGGGGCTCGCGAAGATTGGGCGCGGTGAACCGGGCATTCTCATCGGCACCCAGATGCTCGCCAAGGGCCACGACTTTCCCAACATCACGATGGTCGCTGCCGTCAACGCCGACGCCGGCTTCCTCAGCGCCGACTTCAAGGCCCCGGAGCGCACCGCCCAGCTACTTATCCAAGTAGCCGGACGGGCCGGACGGGCGAGTCGTCCCGGAGAGGTGTGGATACAAACCCTGCAGCCCACGAACCCCGCGCTAAGGCGGCTCATCCAGGAAGGCTACGCGGGATTCGCCGACCACGAGCTGTCCATACGCCACCGGGCGGGGCTGCCCCCGGCACGGCACATGGCCCTGCTCCGCGCCGCCGCCGCCGACCCCGCGGCCCCGGCGGCATTCCTCGCCGAGCTGAGGGCCAAGCTGCCCAACGATCTCGAGGTTCTCGGCCCAGCGCCCGCGCAGATGCAACGGCTGGCCAATCAGCACCGCTTTCAACTCATGCTGCTCGCCGACCGGCGCGGCCCGTTGCACAGGGGCATTAGGGCGGTGGCAGGCGTCGCGACGCCACGGGGCGTGCGCTGGGAAATCGACGTTGACCCTGCGGATGCGCTTTAATAGGGTGTCATGGCTAAGCGCACCACAACCGCCAAGCGCAAGCCGCGCGCCGCGACCCGCCGCACACAACCGTCTTGGCATACGCCCAGCTTCATAGCCGGCATCCTGTTCGCTGCGGCTGGCTTTACGTTGGTGACCCAAGCGCCGGACTATTTCTCGGAAGGCGTCGCCAAGCTGCCGTCCCCAAGCGCCGTTCTCGATGGTGAAGAATCCGAACAACTCGACTTCAAGTTCACCGACTTGCTCGAGGGCAGCGAAGTGCCCGCCCACCCCGAGAAGTACGGCCCGGCGCTGCCGCCGGCCTCCGAACCGTCCGAGGGCACCGCGCCTGAGGCCGATGAGCGGCAGCCCATCTACATCCAGGCGGCGTCCTTTCGTGATTTGGCCGACGCTGAAAGCCTGCGCGCCCAACTCATTCTGCAGGGCTTGGCAGCCGCCACGGAGCGGGCGGACCTCGATAGCGGCGCTTGGTTTCGAGTCACCGTCGGCCCCATCGAGTCGGCAACGGAAGCCAGGACCGTCATGAACAACCTGCGCGAGCAAAAGCTCGACGCCATATGGATTAAGCGCAGCTAGCAACGTGCAGCCCTTTCACGCAACCACCATCCTCGGCGTCCGGCGTGGCGATGAGGTCGCGCTTGGCGGCGACGGCCAAGTGAGCGCCGGACAGACCATCATGAAGGGCAACGCGGTCAAGGTGCGGCGCCTGCACCAAGACCGGGTGTTGGCCGGCTTCGCCGGCGGCACCGCCGATGCCTTCACCCTGTTCGAACGCTTTGAGGCCGCGCTCGACAAGTTCTCCGGCAACTTGACCCGCAGTGCGGTCGAGCTGGCCAAGGACTGGCGTTCCGACCGGGCGCTGCGTCGTCTCGAAGCGATGCTGATCGTTGCTGACCAAGGCACCACCCTGATGGTGAGCGGCACCGGCGACGTGATCGAGCCGGAATCTGGCCTGATCGCCATCGGCTCGGGAGGCCCCTACGCCCAGGCCGCGGCCCGGGCGCTGCTCGAGAACACCGACTTGGACGCCCGGAGCATCGTCGAGCGGGCGCTCACAATCGCCGCCGACATCTGCGTGTACACCAACCACAATCGGAGCATTGAAGTTCTGGCCAGCGTTGGGCAATGATGAGCACCCCGCCGCCTGATACCGGGCGGCGACCTTCCGACACAAGCATCTAGCGCAGAGAAAAACCACAATGATGACCCCTAGGGAAATCGTGCATGAGCTCGACAAGCACATCATCGGCCAGGACGCCGCCAAGCGGGCCGTGGCCATCGCCTTGCGCAATCGCTGGCGGCGGATGCAGCTCGATGAGGAGATGCGCGACGAGATCACGCCAAAGAACATTCTAATGATCGGCCCCACCGGCGTCGGCAAGACCGAGATCGCCCGCCGTCTCGCCCGCTTGGCCGGCGCGCCGTTCATCAAGGTGGAAGCCACCAAGTTCACCGAGGTTGGCTACGTGGGCCGGGACGTGGAATCCATCATCCGCGACCTCGCCGACGTTGCGGTCAAGCAACAACGGGAAGCCCAGGTCGTTCGAGTGCGCCACCGGGCCGATGACGCCGCTGAAGAGCGCATCCTGGACGCGCTGCTGCCCGCGCCCCGCCAGGTTGGCGACAACCAGCCGACCGCCGACTCATCGACCCGCCAAGTGTTCCGCAAGAAGCTGCGCGAGGGCGAACTCGACGACAAGGAAATCGAAATCGAGGTGGACGCCGCCCCGGTGGGCGTCGAAATCATGGCGCCGCCGGGCATGGAGGAGATGACCCAGCAGCTGCAGAGCATGTTCAGCAACCTGGGCACCGAGCGTACCCGCCGCATGCGACTGAAGATCAAGGATGCCTACCGGCGGCTCAGCGAGCAGGAGGCGTCCAAGCTCATCAACGAGGACGAGGTGAAAGCGCAAGCCATCACTGCCGTCGAGCAGACCGGCATCGTGTTCCTCGACGAGATCGACAAGGTAACGAGGCGCTCCGAAACCCTTGGGGCCGACGTATCCCGGGAGGGGGTGCAACGGGATCTGCTGCCCCTGATCGAGGGCTGCACCGTCTCCACCCGCTACGGCATGGTGCGCACCGATCACATTCTGTTCATCGCCTCCGGCGCATTCCACCTGGCCAAGCCGTCGGACCTGATCCCGGAGCTCCAGGGCCGCCTGCCCATCCGGGTGGAGTTGGCGGCGCTGACCCCCGGTGACTTCCAGCGCATCCTCGTGGAGCCGGACGCTTCGCTCACTGAGCAGTATGAAGCGCTGATGGAAACCGAGGGCTTTGCCATCCGCTTCGACGAAGGGGGTCTGAAGCGCATCGCGGAACTGGCTTGGCGGGTCAATGAAAGCACCGAGAACATCGGCGCACGAAGGCTGCACACCCTCATGGAGCGCCTGCTCGACGATGTTTCATTCAGCGCGTCGGAAAACGAAGGCGGCAACACCTTGGTCAACGCCGAGTACGTGGACCGGCACTTGGAGGAACTGGTGAAGGACCAAGACTTGTCGAGGTATATTCTCTAGCCGACAGCCCAGCCCGCCGAACACCCCATGCGGCCAAGCCAGATCACCTACCGCAAACGCAGCCGTCTGCTGGAGTTGGCGTTCGACGACGGCAACGCCACCCTGCCGGCGGAGTTGCTGCGCGTCTATTCCCCATCCGCGGAGGTGCGCGGCCACAGCCCTAGCGAGCGCCAACTGCAGACTGGCAAGAAACAGGTGCAGATCAACGCCTTGGAGCCAGTCGGCAACTACGGCATCCGCATCAGCTTTGACGATGGCCACGACACCGGCATCTACGCTTGGGACTACCTGCGCGACCTAGCCGACAACCAAGAGCGCTACTGGCAGGAGTACCTGGCCGAACTCAAGGCCGCCAACGCCTCGCGCCTGCCGAGCATTCCCGTGCGCCACTTCACGCCCAAACCCAGTTAGCCCCTGTTGTACACTCCGCTTCATGTCCAAGTCCGATGAGCGGGTGAGCTTCGGCTTCAAGGAAGTTGCCGCAGAGGAGAAGACGCGGCTGGTCGGCGACGTCTTCACTTCGGTGGCCAACCGCTACGACCTGATGAACGATCTCATGTCGTTGGGCAGCCACCGGCTGATGAAGCGGATGCTGGTGGAGATGTCCGGCGCCCGGCCTGGCCATCAAGTCCTCGATCTGGCTGGCGGCACGGGCGACATCGCCCGGCTCCTGGCACCTGCCGTGACCCATGCCGGCCGGGTGGTGCTGGCCGACATGAACCCCGCCATGCTGGCCATCGGGCAGGACCGGATGCTCGACTCAGGCCTTGCCCAAGTGCAGTGCTGCTGCGCCAAGGCGGAAGCCCTGCCCTTCGCCGATGACCTGTTCAACAGCGCCACGGTCGGCTTCGGCCTGCGCAACTTCACGGCCAAGCACGAGGCGCTCCGGGAGTTGCAGCGGGTGCTCAAGCCCGGCGGCGCCCTGCTGGTGCTGGAGTTCTCCAAGCCCGCCAACCCTTGGCTTGACGCTGCCTACCAAGGCTTTCAAAGCGTCTGGCCGGCGCTCGGCAGAGTGGTGGCGGGCGACGCCGCGAGCTACCGTTACCTCATCGAATCCATCCGGGTGCATCCGGACCAAGAGACGCTCAAGCTGATGCTGGCCGACGCCGGCTTCAGCGAGGTCGAGCATCACGACCTGCTCGGCGGCATCGCCGCCATTCACCGCGCCGTGGCATGAATCCACTTGACACGCTGTTCGCCGATTTAGCCGAAACCCTCGGCAACGCCCTGTTGAACTTGGACGCCGACGCCAAGCAACGCCTTGCCGATCTTGATGGCCGATGCATCCGCATCGAATGCACGCTACCCAGCAAGTCGGCCACGCTGAAAGTGCAGCGCTCCCGCGTCGCGGTTTCCGCGGAAGCGATCGGCGAGGCGGATGCGGTCGTTCAGGGTTCCATGGCGGACCTCATCGCCTGGGTCCTCGGCGGGGCGTCAGCGGAGAGCACTGCGGTGCGCATTGAAGGCGACCAAGGCGCGCTGGCCGAGGTCACGGCGGCCATCACCCCGAACCTCGTCAACCAGCTATCTGATGCACTATCCAACAGCCCCGGTGAAGACGTGCTCGGCGCTCTTGAACTCGCCGCCGCCGGGCTGCGCTCCGCCGCGGAAGGCACGGCTCATGCGATCGAGCAAGGGCTCAAGTCCTCTCCCGATGGCTTGAGCCCACTGGCTCAACTAACCCCAGCGTTTGAGCTATTGCGCGAAGGCGTCCTGGACCTCGCCCTTAAGGCCCAGGAACTGGCCAAGCCATCCCGCGGCGATCCCTCGTGAAGGCCCCCCGACGGCGACGCCCCGTTCGGGGTCGGCTGTTCGCCATCGCCCGCAGCGCCGTTCGGCATCGCCTCGATGCCGCACTGCCCACTGATGCGCTGATCGCCAGCGGCGTTCCGCCGGTCCTGCGCTGGGCGCTCAAGGCCTGGCCCGGACGCTGGCTGCCGGCGCCGCGCAGGGAACATGCCGTGCGGCTGCGGCTCGCCTTGGAAGAGCTTGGGCCGGTGTTCATCAAGTTCGGCCAACTGCTCTCCACCCGCCGTGACGTGCTCACCGCCGACTACGCCGACGAGCTGGCCCTGCTGCAGGACCATGTGGCGCCGTTTGACGGCGAGCGGGCCCAAGCTATCGTAGCCGATGCCTTGGGCGAGGATTTTTCCAAGGAAATCAATCAATTCGACCTAGATCCCATCGCCTCGGCCTCTATCGCCCAAGTCCACGGGGCAACGCTCGCCAGCGGTGAACGGATCGTGATCAAGGTGGTGCGCCCAGACATCGAAGACACCATTCGCGCCGATCTTGACGTGCTGACCCGGTTCGCGGGCTGGATCGACCGCCACATTGCAGCCACCCAACGCCTGCATCTGCCCGAGGTGGTCAGGGATTACGCGGATACGGTGCTCCAGGAACTCGACATGGTTCAGGAGGCGGCCAACACCCAACGGTTGCGGGAGAACTTCGCCGCGTCGGTTTTGCTCTACGTTCCCCAAGTCCACCACCAGTTCACCCGTCCCAACGTGCTGGTGCTGGAGCGCATCGAAGGCATACCGGTGGGCGATCTGGACAGGCTCAAGGCCCAAGGCACCGATCTCGAAGTCCTCGCCCAACGCGGGGTGGAGACCTTCTTCACCCAAGTGTTCATCCACAACTTCTTCCACGCCGACATGCACCCCGGCAACATCTTCGTGGACGTGACCGACCCCGAGAGCCCACGCTACATCGCGCTCGACTGCGCCATCATCGGCCAGCTCACGGAACGCGACCAAGACTATCTGGCCCGCAACCTGTTGGCCTTCTTCAACCGCGACTACCGCCAAGTGGCGCGCCTGCACTTCGAGTCCGGCTGGATTCCGCAGCAGACCGACGAAGCTCGATTCGAGGCCGTCATCCGCGAAGTGTGCGATCCGATCTTCGCCAAGCCGCTCAATGAAATCTCCTTCGGGCACTTCCTGGTCACGTTGTTCCGCACCGCCGCCGACTTCAACATCGAGATTCAGCCGCAACTGGTGCTGCTGCAGAAGACGCTGCTCTACATCGAAGGCGTCGGACGAACGCTCTATCCGCAACTCGACCTCTGGGAAACCGCCAAGCCCTTCATGGAGCGCTGGATGGCGGAACGGGTCGGCCCGCTGGCCACCCTGCGCAGCTTCGCCGACCGGGCACCGGAGATCATCGAGCATCTGCCGCGCCTGCCGGAACTGATAACGGACACCAGCCGCGCCCTGCGGCGCCTCGAATCCGGGCTCAAGGAGCAACAGGTCGCCACCGGCAAGCTCGAGGCGGACCTCGCCCATCAACAGCGACGGCGCCGCCGCCATCGCTTGGCCGGCACCGCACTCATCCTGCTCGCCGCCACCCTGCTCTGGGAACCCGCCGGCCAAACCTTAAGCGTCTCCTTCGGCACCGTGGCGGGCGTCGCCGGCGCCTTGGCCGGCGCCTACCTGCTGCTGGCCAAGACATGAGCGAATTCGCCCGGCAAAGACCCCGCAAATGCCTATAATGAGGGCCACCCAATAGGATCAGCCGGGAGACTAACCATGTTTGGCGGTTTCGGCGTCACTGAGCTACTCATCGTTCTGGCCATCGTGCTGCTCATCTTCGGCCCCAAGCGCTTGAAGAACATCGGCTCGGATTTGGGCAACGCCATCAAGGGCTTCCGCAAGGCGGTCACCGATGAGGAGGCCGAGGCTGCGGCTGCGGCCAAGGCCGGGGCGCAAGCGCAAAATGACCCAAACGTGATCGAAGGCGAAGTCGCCTCGCAAGCGTCGCAAAAGGAGGACAGCCACCAGCAGAGCACCAACCAGCAAAATCGTGTTTGACATCGGCTTTCCTGAATTGATGCTGGTGGCCATCGTCGGCCTGCTGGTCATCGGCCCGAATCGGCTGCCCGAAGCCTTGCGCACCTTGGGCCTTTGGCTGGGGCGCATGCGGCGCAGCTTCAATACCGTCAAGGCCGAAATCGAAAAGGAGGTCGGCATGGACGAGGTGCGCCGGCAACTGCACAACGAAGCCGTGATGGACGAAATGAAGCGCATCGAACGGGAAGTGAAGGACGCAGGCCAAGCGGCCCGCATCGAACCACCGGCCAAGCCGGAGAGCCCGGCAGAACCGCCGTCCAAAGTGAACGATGACTGACGGCCCCAAGCCCCCGGACGCCGAACCGGCGAACAACCAAACCCCAGCCCCAAGCGCCCACGGCAGCGACGCGGAAGCGCACGACGCATTGGTGGACAGCGCCGAGATGCCGTTCATGGCGCACCTGATCGAGTTGCGCCAGCGCATCCTCAAGGGCCTGTTCGCCGTCGTGGCGCTGTTTCTGCCGATCTATTTCTTCGCCAACGACCTCTACGTGCTGGTGGCCGCACCGCTGATGGCCCACCTGCCGGGGGACAGCACCATGATCGCCACCGAGGTGGCCTCGCCCTTCCTCACCCCCTTCAAGCTGGCCATCTATGCCGCCATCTTCGTCGGCATGCCGGTCATCCTGCACCAAGCTTGGTCATTTGTGGCGCCGGGCCTGTACAAGCACGAGAAGCGCTTCGCCATGCCGCTGCTGCTGTCGAGCATCGGTCTGTTCTACCTAGGCATGGCCTTCGCCTACTTCGCGGTCTTTCCCTTAGTTTTCCAGTTCATGGCTGCGGTGACGCCCATCGGCGTAACCATGATGACCGACATCAACCGTTATCTGGACTTCGTCCTAACCATGTTCCTCGCCTTCGGCTTCGCTTTCGAGATCCCCATTGCGACGCTGCTGCTGGTGTGGTCCGGCATCAGCACCGCCCAAGGCATCGCCAACAAGCGCCCCTACGTCATCGTCGGCTGTTTCGCCGCCGGCATGCTGTTAACCCCGCCCGACGTGATCTCCCAACTGCTGCTGGCCCTGCCCACTTGGGTGCTGTTCGAAATCGGCATCCTGTTCGCCCGGGTGGCGGAGAAGCGCAACGAGGTGGCTTGAGCCGTGCCAAGGCCACGTCTCATCATCGACTGCGATCCGGGCCACGATGATGCGATCGCGCTGATCGTGGCCCACCGCCATGCCGAAGTGGTTGGCATAACGACGGTGAGCGGCAACGCGCCGCTCGACGCCACCACCGCCAATGCGCTGATGGTGACCGCGCTGCTCGACGCGGACACTCCGGTACACCGGGGGGCGCCTAAACCCTTGGTCGGCGAACCGGCCCACGCCGCAGCGGTGCATGGCGAATCGGGACTGGGCGGCGTGGCCCGGATCGCTCATGCGCGCAGGGCAGCCAGCGACGACGCCGTGGGCTTCCTGCTCGACGCTGCCGATGAAGCGCTTTGGGTGGTGGCCGTCGGCCCGCTCACCAACCTAGCCTTGGCCCTCGAACGTGATCCATCCTGGGGCCGCCGCTTGGCGGGCATTTCCATCATGGGCGGCAGCACCGACATCGGCAACGTCACCCGGGTCGCCGAATTCAACACCTTCGCCGACCCGGAAGCGGCCGCACGGGTTTTCGACTGCGGCGCCCTTCTCACGATGTGCGGCCTCAACCTCACCCGTCAACTGCGCTCCAATGACGCCTTGGCCAAACGCCTCCGGCGCGCCGATTCCCCCTTGGCGCAATTCGCCGCCCAATCCTTCGACGACCTGCACGATCGCATCGAGGGCCTGACCGGCGTTCGCGAAGCCGCGCTCCACGACCCCTGCGCGGTGTTGGCGGTCACTCACCCCGAGTTGATCGAGACCCGCCGCCAAGCCGTCTCGGTGGAACTTGAAGGCACGTTGACCCGGGGCATGACGGTGGTGGACCAACGGCCTCACACACCCGACGGCGGCGCGGCACGACGGGGTGCGGATGCGCCAACGGCGAATGTCGCCTACACCATTGATGCGGACGAAGCCATGGCCGTGGTGGTGGAGGCATTGGGGGTGGAAAGCGATGCGTGATCTAAACCAGGCCGCTGATGGCGGCCAAGAGGTTTGCGGCGTCACGGCGGTTACTTAAGAGGCTGCCCGCTCAGGCTGATAAGCTAGCCGCCAAGCAGCAAATGGGAGGGTAGGCGATGGCTCGGTTTCCATTCCCGATTCCAGTCGGGTGGTTCCACGTTGCGTTCGATGCGGATATCGAGCCGGCGTCCATTCATCCAATGAATCTGTTCGGCCGGGAGCTCGCGCTCTGGCGAGCCGAGGACGGTGAGCTCTGCCTGCAGGATCGTTATTGCCCGCATCTTGGGGGGAACTTCGCCGTTGGCGGCCAAGTGGTGGGCCAGACGCTGGAATGCCCCTTCCACAAATGGCGTTTCGCCACCGACGGCCAGGTGGCGGAGATTCCCTACGCGAAAAAGCTGAATCGCAGCGCCTGCGTGCGCTACCGTACGCTGGTGGACGTATGCCTGCTCACCAGCTCCGCCCCCATCGATGAGGAGACGGTGGTGCAACACTTTCACGTCAGCTACAGGAACCCGGAGGACGATGCGCGGATTCACCGCATCGGCCAAGCGTTCGATGCGGAAGTGAACCGCCAGTTCCGGGAGGACATCGCCATATGGGAGAGCAAAATCTACCAGCCGGACCCGCAGCTTTGTGATGGGGACGGCCCTGTGGGCAAGTACCGCAACTGGGCAAAGCAGTTCTACTTCGAGGCCGTTTGAGCGGGCGGGCCACCTTGCACTACCTTGACTACAGCCGGCCGCGGAACCGCGTGTTGACCCAAGTCCTGCGCGAACAGGCCAAGCACAACGGCACGACGCTCTTCCTGCGCTGCGATGGCGAGGCTTACAACTACAGTGCCACGCTCGATCGGGTTAGGCGCCTAGCGGCAGGTCTTGGCCAGCTTGGCGTCGGCCGGGGCGACAACGTCTGCCTCTTCATGGCGTCCTGCGCTGACTACGTGTTCCTGACGCTCGCCTGCAACTTCCTCGGCGCGCGCTGGATACCGGTCAACACCGATTACCGCGGCACTTGGTTGCGGGACACCATCCTGGAAAGCGAACCCAAGCTGGTGGTCAGCGATCTGCAACACCAGCCGTATCTGGAGGCGGCTTCCCTGCCCAAGCTTCAGCCCCTGCTCCGCGACGACCACTCGCCGCCCAACATCGAAAGCCTGCTCAGCAACGCCGCGAAGGGCGTCGAGCCGGCGGAGGTTGACTACGGCGAAACCAGCGCCATCCTCTGGACCTCCGGCACCACCGGGCGCGCCAAAGGCGTGATGCAAAGCCACAACAACTGGATTCGAGCGGCGCTGAGCGCCGCCGAACTCGGCGATGTCGGCGCAGGGGACGTGTTGTACAACTGCCTGCCCCTATACAACTCCGCGGCCTGGGTGGCCAACATCTACCCCGCGCTGATCAGCGGCACCACTGTGGCCATGGACCCGGGCTTCTCCGCCGGGGCCTTCTGGGAGCGAACCCGGCTATACGGCGCCACGCACGTTTTCACGCTGGGTGCGATGCACATGTTCCTGTGGAACGCGCCCGAACTGCCTAGGGATGCGGACAACCCCGTGCGCTCGGCCAACATGGTCCCCATGCCGGACGCGATTCACCGCCCCTTCCGCGAACGCTTCGGCATAGACGCCATCCACCAAGGATTTGGCCAAAGCGAGGTCATGCTGCTGCTGCGCCGCAAGGATGATGGCCAAACGGCGTACCCGCCGGGAGCCTTGGGAGAACCGGCGCCGGACCTTGAAGTGGCATTGCTTGATGACGGCGACCAACCCGTGCCGCCAGGCGAGACCGGTGAGATCTGCGTACGGCCGCTGGCCCCCCATGTGCTGTTCAACGGCTACTACAATGAGCCCGAAGAGACTGAGGCCGCCTTTCGATCCGGCTGGTACCACACCGGCGACCTCGGACGGCAGGACGACCAGGGCCATTACTTTTTCGTCGATCGCAAGAAGGACGTGATCCGCTACAAGGGCCGCAATGTGTCGAGCGTCACCGTGGAGAACGTGGCGCGCCAACATCCCGATCTAGCCGAGGTGGCGGTGTTCGGGGTGCCCTCGGACGAACTTGAGGCTGAACGCGAGATCATGCTGGCGGCGGTGCGCAAGCCCGGTGCCAAGGTCGCGGAAGAGGACTTAGCGCGGTTCATCAACCAAAACGCGCCCTATTTTTTCGTGCCCCGCTATATCGAGTGGCTGGAGGCCCTGCCCATGACGCCGACGCAGAAGGTGCGCAAGGTCGAACTGCGCGGCCGGGGCGTGGGAAGCCAGACCTGGGATGCCAGGGCTGCGGGCTTCAAACCCGTGCACTAGCCTCGCCCGGATACGTTCGTGCAGTCCCTGGATCAACTCAAGCGGCGCAGCGTCACGCCGGACTGGGGCGCCAGCACGGCGCTCGCGGACGTGAGCGGCCAAACGGCGATTGCCGGGATAGGCGAGACGCCGCACACCGGCGCTTCCGGGCGCACGACCAAAGCCATGGCGCTGCTGGCAGTGGAGCGGGCCATTGCCGATGCGGGCTTGGAACCTGGAGACATCGACGGATTGATGGTCGGTTTCGGCATTGAGGACCAACTGACGCCCGACGACTTTCGCGCCCACTTTCAGACCGGAAACCCCCTCTGGTACAACACTCAAGGCGGTGCCATGGTGTGGGCCGCAACCTGCATGCACACCGCCGCCCAGGCGATTGCCGCCGGACAGGCAACGCACGTGGTCAACGCCTTTGCCGTGGACTGGGCCACCCGGCGCACCGAGGGCCGGCTGGCGCACAGCGAATACCACGCCGACGAACCCATGAAGGCGCACTTCGAGCTGCCCTACGGCTGGTTCCCGCAGCCGGTGTATTTCGCAACCTTCGCCCGGCGGCACATGCACGAGCATGGCACAACGGAAGCCCAGCTTGGCGCCCTGCCAGTCGCCTTCAGACGCCACGCCAACGGCCATCCCGATGCCGTGATGAAGGACCGGACGCTCAGCTTGGAGGACTATCTGCACCGCCCGTACCTTGCCTCGCCGTTTCGGGTGGAGGACTGCTGCATGATTTCCGATGGCGCTGGCGCCTTCGTCATCACGGCAGCCGAGCGGGCGCGGCACCTGCGCCATCGTCCGGTGATTGCGGAGGGCGTCGGACACGGCCGCATCCACGGTGCGCCTTATATTGCCCAACAAGGGGACATCACCAGCACGCCCCAAGTCTTCTCGGCGCCTTGGGCCTACGCGATGGCCGAAGTGGGGCCGCTGGATCTGGACGTAATCGCGGTTTACGACTGCTTTTCGATGACCGCCCTCATGCAGATCGAGGACTTAGGTTTTTGCGGGAAAGGCGAGGGCGGCTCCTTCGTGCAGGACAACCGGCTGCATTTTGACCGCCCCCGCCAGCAGGGCGGCATCCCGTGCAACACCCACGGCGGATTCCTGTCCCATGCGTACACGCTCGGCATTTCGCATGTCATCGAACTCGTGAAGCAACTCCGGGGCACGGCACCCAACCAGGTGCGCGATGCCGAACTCGCCGCCTATGCCGGCTTCACCGCCGACGAGGCCTCGACGCTGATCCTCCGCCGAGGCGACCGGTGATCGCCGACAAGCTCACCGATCCGGTGTGCGGACCCTTCTGGCGGGCCGCCCAGGAACGCCGCTTGGAACTCTGCTGGTGCACCCAATGCGACGCTGCCGTCTGGTATCCCTTGGCGCACTGCCCCAGGTGCGCGGCGCCCACGACGTGGCGGCGCTTGAGTGGCCGTGCCTCCCTGCATAGCTGGAGCGAAGTGCTGCTGCCGATCAACCCGGCGTTTCCAGAGCCCTACATCACCGCTCTCGTGGTTCCCGAGGAGGCGCTTGGAACGCGGTTGGTGACCCAGCTCGTGGATTGCGCCGCTGCCGACCTGCGCTGCGACATGCCCCTTGCAGTTTGCTTCAGGCCGTTGGTGGGCCAGGAACCCGACGGCTGCTTGGCGCCCGTGTTCAAGCCAGCCTGAAACGCTGGGCAACGGGATCCGGGATAGCGCATTTTGGCGGGCGTGCCAGCTAGACGCCCTGTCGCCCTAGCTGTTCTCCGGGCCCGCTTCGAGCAGCGGTGCCACCTCGTCCCAGACCGCCTCGCCATTGCTGCGCATCATGCCGACCATGGGCGGCGCCAGCCACTCGGATACGCCGGTGGTGAAGGCGGACAGGGCCTGCACGCGCTGGTACCAATCGAGGACCTTGGGCCGTGCCTCGATGGCCGAGGTGATGAACAAGTGGTCCAAGCGCAGGACATAGGGCAGCACGCCTGCGTCGGCCAGCCCGAAGGCCTGGCCGGACAGCCAGCCGGCTGGCGCTGGCAAGGCCTTCTCCATTCGGTCGAGCAAGCCGACCAAGGTGCGCAACGCGCCGGCGAACTCCGGCGCCTTGACGCCGTTCTCGATGACGCTGCGGCGCACGGCGCGGCGCACTGGGTCCGGGATGGCGTTGACGTTGGCCTCGCGCACTTCCTTGGGCTGCCGCAGCAGGATCGAGCGGGGGCCAATGGCGAAGGTGACCACCCCCGTTGCCGGATGGATCTTGTCGTCAAGCAGCTTCGGCCACAGCCGCGCCCCGTGCCTCGCCGCAGGGTCGGCGGGCAGCATGGCCGGTTCCGGGAAGGCGTCGTTGACGTATTCGTTGATCAAGCTCGACTCGATCAGCACCGCGCCATCGTGGATTAGGGTGGGCACCACGTGATTGGGGTTGAGCTTGACGTACTCGGGCGCATGCTGGCCACCACCGAGCAGGTCAACTTCATGGGATGTGAATTCAAGCCCTTTGTGGGCCAACACCAAGCGCACCTTCTGGGAGCAGGTGGAAACGGCGTTGTGGTAAAGCTCAAGCATTGCATTGCCTCGGACTAGGGAAAGGACGCAGTACAACCCAATCGCGGTCGATTGTCGATTCTTGGGCTTCACAGTGAAACCCGCGATCATGGGTTAGCTTGAATCCGCTATTCAACGCTCCAGCAGGAAGAGGGACTTGCGCTGTAGGGTTTTTGGGTTGAGTTCGGGGGCGGCCGGGGCTG
>VYDB01000060.1:6937-15859 GCA_009843635.1 Gammaproteobacteria bacterium | reverse complement strand
GCCATGCCCCCCCACTCAGGCGTCAGCCAAAGGCGCGGGGGTGCGAGTAGTTACCAATTTTCTTGAAAACGCGCTGACGCTGCTGACCTTGGTTGCTTGCCTGTGCGCTTGGCGGGCGCCCGGCAGTTGGCGTTGGACCGTCCTGACGGCGCTCGCCGTGCTGCTTGCGGTGGGCATCAAGGGACCGGTGGGACTGTTTCCATTGGCCGCCCCTTGGCTCTTCGGCTGGCTCGCCGCCGATCAATTCCGGGCTGGCATGAAATCCAGTCTCGCCGCCTGCGCATTGGTTGCAGCGGGCCTGTCGGCGGTGTTGCTGCATCCCTCCGCGTTCTCCGCAGCGGAGGCCTACTGGCAGAGTCAAATCGAGCCCACCTTTGCCGGAGAGCGTTTGCCGGACCACGGCCGCGCCTACCTGCTCGGCCAATTGGGCTTGAACTTAGGGCTAGCCGGATTGGCGGCACTGGCTCTTGGCGGATGGCGCAAGGCCGGCTGGAAGGCGCATCGTCGACAGGCGAGCGCGGTTCTGACAGTGGCCCTGAGTGCCGCGCTGCCCCTGTTGGTCAGCCCGCGCCAGTACCAGCACTACCTGCTGCCATCGCTGCCCCTGTTCGCCATCGGTATCGGCCTGCTGACGACGCCACGCCTGCCGCGCCTGCCCTACCGCGCGTTGGCTGTCATCCTCGCGTTCGCGGGCTGCCTGCGCTTCGCCTACAATTGGCAGGCCGTTCCTGAGAATCAGCCGCAGATCGCCGAGGCCCAAGTGCTGGCGGGGATGGACTTGGGCGGGACCATCGCGGTCTGCGCAAACACCAATCGGCCGGAAGTGCTCATGGCCTACCTTTTTCGCCACCACGGCATTCGCAGTGCGGTTGCGCCCCTGCCCGCACCGAACGTTGCGGTGGTTTGCGCCGATCGACCGAGCCCCCACCATCGTCCCGAGCGCGATCTTTACGACGGCCTCAAACTGTGGATGCCCCAAGTGCACCCGGAGGTGGTCGGACGGGCGGACGCTTGAAGGCCGTTGCCGTAGCCCTGGCCGTTCTGGCTTCCGTTCTCGCTGGGCCCGTTGAGGGCGCGGACTGGCAGGCTGCCGTCAAGTTGAACGCGGGATTCACCACCATGAGCGGCATCACCCACCGGGGCACCTTGGGCACCGGAGAGCGGATTGGCATCGACATCGACGGCGAAATAGAGCGGCACCGCACCGAAGACGTGACCGCAGGCGTCGGCGCGAGCCTCGGCCGCCGTTTCGGCCCTTGGTTGCTGGAAGCAGAGTACGTTTGGCGCTACCGCACGGATTGGGACGCCACCGCCCCCACGCCGACCATCCAGGCGATCACCAACGTCTTCACCAACGTGCGGACTTCGACGCTGATGCTCAACGCGGGCCGCACCGGGCCGTTCAGCGCGCGCTGGCTGTGGGAAGCTGGCCTGGGCGCAGGCGCGGTCTGGAACCGGATGCGCAGCGACTACATCGAACGGGCGGTTTCAGGGGTGCGGCCGGAACGGCGATTCAAACGGGCTGACACCAAGACCAGCTTGGCTTGGAACCTCTTTGCCGGCATCAGCCGGGCCGTCGGTCAGCGGTGGCGGCTGGGCTTGCGCTACCGCTACATCGACTTGGGCGAACTGCGGGCCGGACCGTTCGAGGCACGGCCAGCCCGATTGTTCGCCAACCAGGGCGCGCATGAACTGCAACTCGCCCTGACGCTAAAGTGAACTGGGAAACGGCATGCGAGACCAACCGAACCTCACAGCAGGCCAAACAGCAGGCCAATCGGTCGCCGCATAGTGCGCACCCGCGTAAAATGGCCCCTTCGCTGCGCCTTGCCGTGTGGGAATAAAATGACTTGTAAAACGCTTTGTTGATGCGGGGGGTGCGCTGTTTTGCGCTCGGCTGTTGCCTCAGCGTTGTCTGGTTAGCTCCAGTCCGGGTCGGTGCGGATGGCTTGGCGCTGTCGCTCGACAACGCCGACCTGATCGAGCTCGTCCAGTGGGCGTCGGAACTGACGGATAAGGCCATCATTGTCCACCCGGACGTTCGCGGCGAAGTGACGGTGATTGCAGGCGATCCTATGACCCGCGCCGAGGCCTATGACGTCTTCCTGTCGGTGCTTCGCGTACATGGCTACGCGGTTGTTGAGGATGCGGAGTCGCTGCGCATTCTGCCAGCGGACCGCGCCCGCCGGGAGGGCTTGCCCGTCCAAGGCGCTGACGGCGGATCGGCGGCGTCCGACATGGCGATTCACGTCGTTCGCCTGGAGAACGTCAAGGTGGATTCGGTGGTCGGCCTGCTGCAGCCTTTGACCTCGCCCGCCGCCCATTTAGCCGCCTATCCAAGCGGCAACCTGCTGCTGATCGCCGACCGGTCGGGCAACGTGACCCCGCTGCTGGAGATCATCGGCCAGATGGATCGGGCCGGGTCGGCGGAGTTTGAACTGATCGAGCTCAACCACGCCGCCGCAGGCGAGTTGGCGGGGGTGGTCGAGCGCCTTCTACCACCGTCGGAGCAGGCGCTGTCCCCGTTGCGGATTGGTGTGGCTGAGCGCGCCAACGCCATTCTCCTGACCGGCGACGTGGCGGATCGTGAGCGGGTGCGACAGCTCATTGAACGGTTGGATCGTGCGCCCGAGGCGGCGGCGGGCACCCAGGTTTTTCGGTTGCAGTACGCTTCCGCGGCTGAGGTGGCGCCGGTGCTGCGGACGGTTGCGGCCACCCTGTCGGCGCGGGAGCCGGGGCCTTCTGCGCCGGAGGTCGTGATCGGCGTCCTCGAGGGCCTGAACGCCGTGGTCGTCAGTGCGCCGGCTTCGGTGGCCGCGGCCATCAGGGCGGTGCTGACGGAGGTGGACCTGCCCCGGGCCCAGGTTCTGGTTGAAGCCATCATCGTTGAAGTCAGCCAGGAGTCGGCCATCGAACTTGGGGTGGAATGGACGTCGGATGGCGTGTCGGGGCAGTCGGGAACGGTTGGCGGGTTCAGCTTCTTCCCGTCCGGCGTCAGCCCGTTGTCGGTGGATCGCGACGGCGGCGTGTCGCTCGGCACGGGGCTCTCCGTCGGACAGGTGCGCGACGGCGACCTGCGCACTCTGTTCAACGCCCTGTCGAGCGATTCGGACGCCAATATCCTGTCCACGCCGACCATCATGACGCTGGACAATCAGGAGGCTTCGATTCTAGTCGGCTCCAACGTGCCCTTCATTACCGGCTCCGAGTCGCAGGACAACGGCAATCCGTTCACCACGGTGCAGCGCGAGGACATCGGCATCGAGCTGCGGGTGCGCCCGCAGGTGAACAACGACGAATGGGTCACGCTAACAATTCAGCAGAGCGTTGAGAGCATCAGCACGCCCGCCGTGGCCGCCTCGGACATCATCACCAACAAGCGCGAGATTGACACCCGCGTCATGGTGCGCAGCGGCAGCACCTTGGTGCTGGGCGGATTGGTGCGCGACGAGGCGGCGGAGACGCGGCGCAAGATTCCCGTGCTGGGCGACATTCCACTGCTGGGCGCGGCGTTCCGAAGCACCGACACCAGCGTCAACAAGCGCAACCTGATGGTATTCATTCGCCCGCTCATCATCAGGGATGCGCCCAGCCTGGACCGGGTGACCAGAGCGGGCTACGAACGCGTCCGCCGCGAACAACGAGGCTTTCAAAGTCCCGGCGACTTCTACTGGATTCTCGGCGAGTCAGCGCCGCTGCTTGAGCCTTTGCCGGAGGGACCGGGCGGCGAGGCGGCAGCGCCGTGAGCGAATCGGCCCCAAGCCTGCGCATTCCCTTTGGTTTTGCCAAGCAGCATGAACTGATGCTCACCCAAGGCGGCGAGGTGTTCCACACCAATGCCACGCCTTGGTTGGCGCTGGCTGAGTTGCACCGCCACACCCAAGGCGAGCTGGCCCACATAGTGGTCGAGGCTGCGGAATTCAGGGAACGGCTGCGGGCGCAGTACGAGTCCTCGGCCCCGGATTCCGGCTCGATCGCCGCCGGCTTGGACTCCGCCGACCTCAACGCCTTGGTGGAATCGGTGAATCCCTCCTCGGACCTGCTCGACGACGACGAGAACGCGCCCGTGGTCCGGCTGATCAACGCCTTGCTGGCGGGGGCCATTCGGCAGAACGCCTCGGACGTTCACTTGGAGCCGTTTGAAACCCGGGTGTCGGTTCGCTTCCGGGTGGACGGCGCATTGCATGAGTCCTTGGAGGTGGCGTCGGCCTTGGCGCCGTTGCTGGCCTCCCGGATCAAGGTGATGGCGAAATTGGACATCGCCGAGAAGCGGCTGCCCCAGGATGGCCGCATAGCCCTGCAGCTCGGCGGCCGGTCGGTGGACGTTCGGGTGTCCACCCTGCCCGGCAACAACGGCGAGCGGGTGGTGATGCGCCTGCTCGACAAATCCGCCGAACGCCTGCGCCTCGGCGCGTTGGGCATGGATGAGGCGCTGCGCGAGGCTTGGCGTGAAAGGCTGGCGCTGCCCCATGGCGTTTTGCTGGTCACAGGCCCCACCGGCTCCGGCAAGACGACCACGCTCTACGCCAGCTTGCTGCACATTCGCGACGGACGCAGGAACCTGCTCACCATCGAGGATCCCATCGAATACGATCTTGACGGCATTGGCCAGACCCAAGTCAGCGCTAGGACCGGCTTGACCTTCGCCAAGGGCCTGCGGGCCATGCTGCGGCAGGATCCGGACGTCGTGATGGTGGGGGAGATACGCGACCGCGAGACCGCGGAAATCGCGGTTCAGGCGAGCCTCACCGGCCACTTGGTGCTCTCGACCCTGCACACCATTTCCAGCGCCGGAGCGGTGACCCGTCTGATCGACATGGGGGTCGAGCGGTTCTTGCTGGCGTCCAGCTTGGCCGGGGTTCTAGCCCAACGCTTGGTGCGGGTTCTGTGCACCGAGTGCAAGGTGCTCGGCGAGGCGGAGCCTGCAGTTCTCGAACAGTTGGGATGGCCGGGGGGATCCGGCGAACTGCCTAGGGTTTACCGTGCGGCGGGGTGCAATGCCTGCCGCCACGGCTACGCCGGGCGCACCGCCATATACGAGTTTCTGCCCGTCACCGAACCAGTGGCGAAGCTCATCTACGAAGGCGCCTCAGAGGCCGAACTAAGCGAACACGCGGTGGGCGCTGAGCGCTCCTTGGCGGCGGACGGCCTTCGCTTGGTGTTGGCGGGCGCCACTAGCTTGGAGGAGCTCCTCCGTGTTGCCTTGGGGCGCACCCAATCATGAGCGGCTGGCACCGCTTCCGCCGCAGCGGGGAATTGGGCCGCCGTTGGTGCGTGATCTTGGCGGACGGCCTCTCGCCCGACGCACCGGTGGAGGTTGGCTGGAGCGCTGAGCGGGAGGACGGCCGGCGGCGCATGGTCCTGGGTGAAGTGGCCCAGCTCCCCTGCCTGGATGGCCGGCCTGTGCATGTTGTGTTGCCAGGCGCCGAGATTCTGGGGGTGTTCGCCACGTTGCCGCCGGGTGGACGGTCGGCTCAGCGCGCCCTCCCTTGGTTGGTCGAGCCGTTCCTGCTCAACGATGTCGATGACAACCACATGGCTTGGCAGCGGGATCCATTGCGCAGCCAGCGCCATCGGGTCTGGATTTGCTCAAGGCGCTGGCGGGACCAAGCGGCACGCCTGTTGACCAACCTCGGCCTGCCCCAGGTCAAACTCGTTCCCCTGCACGGACTGCTTGCGACTCATCCTGGAGCCCTCCGATTGCAGCGGCTGGGGCGGCATTGGTGTTTCGGGGACGACTCAGGCACTGGGGTCCTGCCGAGTGACCCTGCGCCTCGTCATGACGCAGAGGTCCTGCAGGCCCACGACGATCCTACGGCCCTTTTCGACTGGGTCGTTGAACGGCTGACTGCCGTTCGGCTGCCGGCGCTGGTGTCATCCGGTGCCGCCGCCCGCGCAGCGCCCCGAGCAGCCGCTTGGGCGGCGTCCTGGGGCGCCTGGGCGGTATTGGGCGCACTTCTGCTTGCGGACGGCCTCCACCTCCGCCAACAGTCCGAGCGCCTGGCGGCACAATCCGAAAGGGCCGCCCGATCCGCTGTGCCGGAACTGGAGATCCGAGCAGGCCAGCATTGGCGCACTGCGCTTGGCCGCTGGCAATCGGGCCGCAGCCCACAAGCCCCGGCCGAGCCAGTGGAGCCGCTTGCCGCCCGGCTGGGGCGGCTGGCGCAGGCGGCGGGCGGCAGCGATGTGACGGTGCGCTTGGTTCGTTTGGGCTACGGTGAGGGGAAACTGACCCTTGCAGCGTCGATGTCGGCGCTTGAGGACGCCTCGACGCTGCGCAACGCCTTGGAGCGGGCGGGCTATGCCGTCGAGATTCGCTCCGCCCGCGGGCAGTCGGGGCGGGTGATCGCGGAATTGAGCTTGATGTTGCCGTCGTGGAGCGGATGAAGCATCTGCTGGAACCGATGCTGCGGTACGCCCGGCTGGCGGTTCTGATCGCCGTGGCGCTATGGGCCCTGGCCGCGTGGCGCTACCGGGAGTTGGCGGTCGCCGACCATGGCGCTGCCGTGGTGGATGCCGCTTGGCTGACCGCCGCGTTGCCGGAGCTGCTGCGCCGGGCCGAACGGTCCGGGGCGGAGCACACTCCATTGACGCCCGTCACGCCAACGCTCTCCGAAACAGGCGAGGGAAAGGCGCTCCCGAACCAAGGATCTCCGCCATTGAGGGACGTCATGGCGGCGGTTTCGGAAACGCTGCCTCACCATCCCATTGCGGTCGAGAGGGTCGAGCCGGATGGGGACGGCAGGCTGCGCGTCTGGTTCGGGCGCACGGAGTTTGCCGCGATCGCGAACTGGCTTTGGCATTTGGAGGCGGAGCTTGGCCTGCGCGTGGAAGCGTTGCAGATCTCGGCTTTGCAGTTGCCGGGCTCGGTTAGGGGCAATCTGGTGGTCGCCGCCAAGGGCGCCTCCGCACAATGAGAGGCCTGACTTGGCCGGAGCGGGCCTTGGCGGCAACCGCCGCAGCGGCGTTGGCGCTGTCGGCGTTCGTCGCTTGGTCTTGGGCCGGGAGGCCGGAACCCACCTTCGAGCCGCAGGCTGAAGGTGAACGCGTGCCAGCCACTGTTGGCGCCCTCCGCTCAGCGGAACCGCCCGACGAGGCATTGCGGTCTTGGTTCGGCGTTTCCGAACCGCTGACCTTGGTTCCCGAATCCTTGCCCGAGACGGACCTCGATCTGATGTTGGAGGGCGTGTTCGTGGATGCGGACCCGTCACGGTCCAGCGCCCTGATCGCTGCTGATGGCGTCGTGGAACGCTACTTTCCGGGTGACGAGGTGGCCTCGGCAAGACTGCTTCAGGTGCATGGGAATCTCGTGGTGATTCGCCGCGGCGGCGAGAGCGAGGCGCTTCGCTTTCCCCGTTTGAATCGGCTGACCGAAAAAGGGTCCGATTCCGTTGACAGCCAACCAAGGCGGCAGTAAGTTCGCCGCCCATGCTGGGATGGGCCAATGGAGTTCGGGTGCTTGTCGCTGGAGTTGGCGTATTGTCGCTGGCCTTGGCAGTGCCGTCGTGGGCGGCCCTCGAGGACGACATCCAAGCCGCCGCGACAGCCTACGAAGACTGCATCAAGGAGGCCAAGGAGGAGTTCGACGAGACGTCCGACGACGGCGTGATGGGGGATTCCGACGAGGACGACATCATTGAGGGGTGCAGCACGGAGATGGACGCCTTCAGCGCACTTCTGCCGGAACGCTATCAAAAGTCGGTGCCCGATGAGATTGAGGCGGCAGCTCGCAGCTACCTTGAGGAGTGACGGATGGTCTCCCGCCGACTGAAAGGACAATTGGGCGGCGGCGTCAAGTTCACTCGCCGGAACGGACCTTTCAAGGGCAGCTGCCGCCGCCTCCTTTCGATGGTCCTCCTAGCGGCTGGCATCCTCGCAACGCCTGCGGCGCTGGCGACCATAACCGCGCCGTCGAGCAGCACAACCGGCAACTACTCCGTCAGTTGGGCATCAGCCGCGCCGTCCGTCAGCCGCTACGAGCTCTGGGAGAGCACGGACGGCGGCACCAAGTGGCCGAACAAGTACAACGTGGGCACGGCCCGGACCAAGTCGTTCACCAACAAGCCGGCGGCAACGTACACCTACGACGTTCACTACTGCGTCCTCATCACGGTCTTTGGGAACTCGAGCGAGGTTTGCCTCTCAGCCAAAGCCGTGAAGAACTGGACCTACGGAAAGACCACCGTGGTTCCCAAAGTGCCCACCCTCACCGCCCCGGCAACAGCGCCGAGCGGCGCTTACACCGTGTCTTGGACGGCGTCGGCGGGCGCCACTTGGCACAACTTGGAGCAGAAGTTCGAGAACGGCTCCTGGACGGCAGCCCACAACGGCGGTTCACGAACCAAATCGTTTTCCGGTCGGGTCGTCGCCAACTACTACTACCGCGTTAGGGCCTGCCAAAAGAACGGCGTCAATTGCAGCGCTTGGTCCGCCGAGAAGTGGGTGAGGGTGCCCCCGGCCATGCCCCTGCTGACCGCGCCCTCCAGCGATGCGGACGGCGGCTACACCCTCTCCTGGACCAGCGTGACCAGGGCCAACAAGTACCAACTCGAGGAGAAGGCGGGCAACGGTGATTGGAGCTCCATCCATGACGCCGCCACGCGCTCGAAAGCCGTCTCCGGGAAGGCCGCGAACACTTACAGCTACCGCGTTCGAGCCTGCAGGGGCGCCAACAACTGCGGAAGCTGGACAGCGACGAAGACCGTCAAGGTGCCGCCGGGCGCACCCACGCTCACAGCGCCCTCAAGCGACGCGGACGGAAGCTACACCGTCACATGGACCGCAGTGGCAAGTGCCACCAAGTATGAACTTGAGGAGCGGACCGGCAGCGGGTCATGGCAGGCCAGTTACAGCGGTTCGAGCCGAAGCAAGGCGCTGTCGAACAAGGCCGTGAACAGCTACGGCTACCGTGTGCGGGCCTGC
>VYDB01000060.1:0-6837 GCA_009843635.1 Gammaproteobacteria bacterium | reverse complement strand
CAGCTACGGCTACCGTGTGCGGGCCTGCCCCTCCGCAGGAAGCTGTGGCTGCTGGTCAGCCATCGAGACCACCACCGTGCCCAAGCCCGGCACTCCGACGCTTACCGCCCCGTCCTCGGATTCCGACGGCGCCTACGACCTCTCGTGGACCAGAGTGACCGACGCCGTGCGCTACGAATTGGAGGAGCGGCGCCCAAGCGGAAACTGGACATCAGAGGCCAAGGATAACCGAACGAGGATCTCCGTCACCACCAACGTCAGCGGAACCCACGACTACCGGGTCCGCGCCTGCACGGCGCGCACCCTGTGCGGCGACTGGTCGGCCACCGCCAGCGTCTCCGTGACGCTCGGCACCACCCTCGCCGCACCGACCCTCACCGTCCCCAGCACGGATTCGGACGGCGCCTTCAAGGTCTCCTGGAGCAACGTGTCGGATGCTTCGACCTACAAGCTGCAACAGAAGGTGGGCACTGGCTCTTGGACCGATGAATATTCCGGCTCAAGCTTGGAGCACTCAGTCTCCGTGAGCGTCAGTGGCACCTACAGCTACCAAGTCCAAGCGTGCCCGGCCAGAGGTAGCTGCGGCGGTTGGTCCACGGCAGCCAGCGTGACGGTCACTATCTCTTCCACCCTCAACGCACCGACGCTGACTGTCCCCTCAACGGACGCTGACGGCATCTACACCGTCTCTTGGGCCAGCGTGCCGGGCGCTTCCCAATACGTGCTTCAAGAAAAGACCGGCGCCGGGGCTTGGGCGGACAAGTACACGGGCGCGAGCCTAAGCCACGACCTTTCCGGCAAGGCCAACGGCACCTACAGCTATCAGGTGAAGGCCTGCACCTCCGCGACCAACTGCGGCGCATGGTCCAGCCCGGCGAGCGTATCGGTGGGGTCTTACGCGGTTGAGACGCCGCCCGCAGCCAATGCGCCGAACGCAACCACCTTGGCGCCGACATCCGTCCGCAACGCCACCGACCAAGCGGGTACCCTGGAGGGCGTGTTCCGGGTGAGCGAGACGGGTTCCGCCACCTACCGGGTGCCGCTGCCAACCGCGCCGGGCACCGCAGGCGTGGTGCCGGACCTCGCCTTGGCCTACGACTCCCAAGCAGGCAACGGCTTGGCCGGCTTGGGCTGGCGCATCGATGGGCTGTCGAGCATCGTCCGCTGCCGCCAGACCAAGCATCAGGACGGGGCGGACAAGGCGATTGCCTGGGGGGCGGACGACCGCTTCTGCCTCGACGGCCAACGGCTGGTTCTGGTGGGCGCGGGCACCTACGGCGCGGCGAACACGGAGTACCGCACGGAGGTGGACGGCGGCCTGTGGGTGTTCGCCAAAGGCGGCACGACCGGGAACCCGGACTACTTCGAAGCCCGCGCCAAGGACGGCTCGGTGCGCTACTACGGCACCGCGCCTGGAAACACGGACCAGAAAGCCAAGGTGGTGCTCAACAGCAAGACCCTGGCTTGGTCGATCCGCAAGTTCGAGGACAACATCGGCAACCCCATCTGGTACCAGTACGTCAACGACGCGAACGGACAGCGCATCGACGAAGTGCGCTGGGCCTATGGCAGCTCGGCCGGCCCGACGGGCTACCACGCCCGCCTGGAGTTCGACTACGAGGACCGCAACGACGACGTCACCCGCTACGTGGCCGGGCAGAAAGTGGTCATGGCCAAGCGCCTGCAGACGGTCAAGCTGCGCAACAAGCCGGTGTCCGGCGCCACGGAGGCGCTCCTCCAGACCATCCGCCTGCGCTACAAGAGCATCGCCAGCCTTCAGGACGAAACCTCCCGCCTAGAGAGCCTTGAGGACTGCGCCGGCTCGAACTGCCTGCCGAAGACGACATTCGAGTGGCCGGCCCGAGCGAGCAGCTACCAAGCCACGGCGCAGCCGAAGGTGAGCCTGAAATCGGCCAGCGACCGGGGACTGCTGGCGGTCAGCCCGGCGGACATCAACGGCGACGGCCGGCTGGACATCGTGTGGCTGGAGTGGGATGCGGACCGCAACAGTGGTCCCGACCACCACCTGCGCTACGGCGTGTACGTCAAGAAGGCCGGGACCAACCAGTACGCGTTCCAGCCGGCTAACTTCATCACCACCTCCACGGACACGCACCCGCACCGCATTGAGTACCTAGAGGATCCCGGAACCGAGAGGGTGGACGTGGCGGTACTCGACTACAATGCAGACGGACGCCATGACGTCGCAGTGTGGCGCACCCGGGACAGGCGATGGATGGTGCATCTGTCCACTCCGCAGGCGAGCGGCGGCTGGGCGCTGACCAAGACTGCCATCGACACCGGCCTGACGGCGCAGCGGACGGTGTTCACCGACGTGGACGGCGACGGCTTGGCCGACGCGCTGTACACCGACGACGTGGACGCCGAGTCATCCGGCACCAAGAGCACCAAGACCTACGTGCGCCATTTGCGCCGGGACACGACGCAGCCGGCCACGTCGAACCGCTATTACGCCTTCCAGACCGCGGCACAGGCCACGCTGCTGCACACCCGGTCGCCAGACCGGTCCAACGTGAACGTGAGCAGCAAGCCGGTGCTGAACGGCCTTGACTTCAATGGCGACGGGCTCGCGGACCACCTCATCGACTACGTTGAGACCGCCACAAGCAGTGGCCCCCGGGACGCCGCCCGCTCCGAGCTTGACGCGCAAGAGCGGGGCATACCCCGCGACGGCGTCCAAGGGAGCTCCGTCACACTGGTCTGGCGCGCCCACCAAGCATTCATTGTGGACTCCAGCGGCACGGCGACCGCCTATGGGAACGTGTTCCGGGACGGGGCGGTGACCTTCCATCCGACCGACCTCAACGGGGACGGGCTGACGGATCTGGTCCGGGAGAGTTGGTCCGGCGACAATCTCACATTCCACGCCGAGGTCAGCACGGGCGCGGGCTTCAACAGCCACGACCTGGGGATCAGCTTAGTGCGGAAGAACGTGGCCTTCCTGGGCTTGGTGGACGACAACGGCGACGGCCACCCGGACTTCACTTGGCACGACCGCAAGGCGAAGCGAATCTACGCCTACCTCTGGGATCCGCAAACGGGCGGGTTCGACACGTCGTCGGCGGCCCGGCGGACAGTGCTGACCACCGACGGCAAGGAGAAGCGCCGGGACCTGTTCGTGGACATGGACGGGGACGGCGGCGCGGACCACATCCACTTGGACCTGAAGGATGCCAAGGCGCAGCTTCGCCTGAACGCCAACGCGGGATCCCTGCCCAACGCCGTCACCAAGATCACCAACGGCCTCGGGGCGGAAACCCAGGTCACTTACGGCACGCTGGCGCAGTCGGCGCACTACACGCGGCTGCAGCTGGGCATGATGGGGACGGTCTCCTCGCACGTCTGCCTGAACGGGCTGACCGGCGGCGGCTGCTTCGACTACGTCACTACGACCGTGACGGCGCAGGACATGGGGAATTTCTACAAGGCGCTGAACGGCGGCTGGGACCTGCCAGCGGGCTCGCAGACCCTGGGCCGGCAGGGTCCGGTCCTGGAACTGCGGGCTGCGGTCCCGGTGGTGGAGCGGGTGTCCTCGAGTGCGCCGACGGGGAGTTCGAGGACGGCCAAGAGCGCGGTGGGCCACTACTACGCGGAGGCGAAGCTGCACGGTGGCGGGCGGGGCCTACTGGGGTTTGCACAGCTGATGACGCGGGACGAGCAGTCCGGGGTCAAGGTGACCACCTCGTACCGCCAGGACTTCCCGTTCATTGGCCGGCCGCTGCGCACGGTGACGCGGTCGTCGTCAGGCCATGTGCTGGGGGAGACCTCCACCACCTGGAAGATGCGCGGCTACCAGTCGGGCTGGCCGTCGACCGCCCGAAGCTCGGGGACGGCGGCGCTGTACCCGCTAGTGGTTTACGCGGCGGAGTCGGTTGAGAAGGCCTATGCGCTGAAGTCGAACGGCGCGGCGGCGGGTTCGCTGTACCGCAAGGTGACGGTGGCGACGGCGGTTGACGCGGACGGCAACGCGACGGAGGTGAAGTCGGTGGCGGAGGGCGCTGGGAGCAGCCCGGCGGGTTTCGAGACGCGCACGGTGAACACCTACGGTCCCTTGGCGGCCGACCGCAAGCTGGGGCGGCTGACCAAGGCGGTGGTGTCGAAGCGTCGGCGCGCCTCGGGGTCCACGGCCTGGGGAGCGGCGCTGACCCGGACCAGCGGCTTCACGCACTACGGCAAGACGGGGTGCCCCGTCACCAGTTCGGCCCACGCGGGGATGCTGTGCACGGAGACTGTGGAGCCGACCGGCGGGGCGTTGAAGTCGGTGACGACCCACCGCTACGACGCGTTCGGGAACCTGGTCCGTTCGGCGGTGAGGGCACGGGGCGACGGGGGCGCGGACGAGACGCGCTGCGACTTCGACGTCAGGGAGCACGACAAGCTGGGCCGGCTGCTGACGGTGGAGCGGGACTGCCTAGGGCGCAAGGTGCGGGAGGTGTCGGCGCGGGACGCGAAGTGGGGCCTTCCGACCACGGTGAAGGCGTACCTCAACACGGCGGGGACGGCCCACCGGACGGAGAAGGCGGCCCACACGCCCCGCGGCCGCGAGGCGTTCCGCTCGCCGGGCACCGGCCATTGGGAGACGGTGGCGCGATCGAGGAAGCGGCACGCGCAGTGCCCTGCGGGGACGGCGGTGAGCGAGGTGCGCAAGGCGGCTGGGGGTTCGGAGTCGGTGTCCTGCCTTGACGTCCTAGGCCGTGAGGTGCGGGTCTCGGAGCTGGGCTTCGACGGGTCCTGGTCACGCACGGAGGTCGAGTACGACGCCTCCGGGCGTGTGTCCAAGTCCTGGTCGCCGCACTGGTCTGCGGACACGGCCTGCGAGGAGGCGGGGACGGGGTCGCGGGCGCACCGGCCCAAAACGCGGTGCGCGACCTCCCGGGCCTACGACGTTCTCGGTCGGCTGACCCGCGTGACCCATCCGGACGGCAGTACGGAGTCGGTCGTCCACGATGGCCTCGACACCACGTTCACGGACGCCAAGGGCTACGCGACCAAGGAGTCGCGCAACGCGCTGGGCGAGCTGGTGACGGTTGAGGACGCGCTGGGCGGCCAGGTCAGGCGGGAGCGCCGTGCGGACGGCCACGTGGTGAAGGTGGTGCGCGAGAAGGGCTCGTCGGACTCGACGGCGGCGCCGTCGAAGGTGGAGTGGACGCTGGCGCGGGACGGCTTGGGGCGGGTGACCACCTCGACGGACCCGGACCGTGGGGCCTGGGCGCAGCAGTGGAACGGGTTCGGCGAGCTCATCAGGCGCACGGCGCCCTCGGGGCGCTACGCGACGTTCGCGCACGACGGCCTAGGGCGGGTGAAAGCGCGGCGGGAGCACGGCTCGGGCGGCGGCCTTGAGCTGGGGGCGTCCTGGACCTGGGACGGGGCGGCCAACGGGCTTGGGCGGGTCAACCAGGCCTCGGAGTCGGTGACGGGCTACCAGCGCACGCACTCATACGACGCCCTGGGCCGGCCGACGGACGTGGCCACCGCCTACGGCGGGGCGGCGCACTACGAGCGCACCACCTACGACGAGCACGGGCGGGTCTTCCAGACGTTCGACGCGTCGCGGGAGTCGGCTTCGTACACGGACGGCGGGGTGCGGCGGGTTTACAACAGCCGGGGGCACCTCCGGAAGCTCCAGGACGCGGTGTTGTCAGGCTCAGCTTCCCGGACGGTGTACTGGGAGGCGCTGGAGGCGGACGCCTCGGGCCGGGTGGTGAAGGAGCGGCTCGGCAACGGTGCCGTGCGGTTGCGGAGGCACGACGGCAGGACCGGGCGGCTGGAGGCGCTGACGGCGACCCGGCCGGGGCAGGCTTCGGGCGACCTTCAGGACCTGCGGATGGAGTGGGACCTTGCCGGCAACCTCAAGAGGCGGGAGGACCTGACCGGCAGCCGGGACGTCGGGGAGTCCTTCACCTACGACAAGCTGCACCGGATGGAGACCAGCCGGGTGGGGACCGGCTCGTCTAGCCGCAGGTCGTTCACCTACGACGGGTACGGGAACCTGCGCTCCAAGGCCGGGGTGGGGACCTACGCGTACTTCAGCGCCCACCCGAGCCGTCTGAGGACCGCTGGCAGCGACAGCTTCACCTACGACGCGGACGGCAGCATGCTGACCGGGGCGGGCCGGACCATGGCCTACGACGCGGGCGGTCGCATGAAGTCGGCCGTCAAGGGCAGCCACACCGTTCGGTTCGTCCACGGGCCGGACGGCCACCGCATCAAGCGCGAGGACGCATCAGGCGGGACGGAGACGACGCTGTACCTGGGGAGCGTTGAGAAGGTCACGCACGTGGACGGGACGAGGACGGTCAGAAGGCGGATCGGCGGCATGGCCCTTGAGGTGCGGCGGCTGTCGTCGGGCGGAACGGAGACCTCGCGGGCGACGTACTACCTGCTCAGGGACCACCTGGGCAGCGTGTCGGTGGTCGCCGACTCGGACGCCTCGGACGACGCCGGGGCGGCGGACCGGGAGCGGAGCTACGGCCCCTGGGGCCTGCGGCGCAACGCGGCCACCTGGGCGGACCTGAACGCCGCGCAGCGGGCGGCGCTGCCGGAGGGGCGGACGCTGCGGGGATTCACGGGGCACGAGATGGCGGACCCCGTCGGCCTCGTGCACATGAACGGGCGGGTGTACGACCCGCGGCTGGGCCGGTTCCTGCAGGCGGACCCCTACGTGGGGGACCCCTCCAACATGCTCAGCCTGAACCGCTACGCCTACGCCCACGGCAACCCGCTGGCCAACGTGGACCCCTCGGGGCACTTCGTCGAGGGCTTGCTGAGGATCGTGGGCATCGTGCTGGCCGCGAAGCGGTGGATCGACGCCTGGAG
>VYDB01000050.1 GCA_009843635.1 Gammaproteobacteria bacterium | reverse complement strand
TTTTCCGCTGGAAATCCGCCCCCTCTTCAGGCTCATTCCTGATTGGACAAGACTTGTTGTTTGCGCCACTCCCTAGCGGTGCTATGCTCAACCGGCTCATTTGGCGGGGAGAGCATGAACGTCAAGCTGAATCGGCGCCGGTTCATCAAGGGCGTGATCGCTTCCGGCATCGCTGCCGGAACTGCTGGCCACGGCAACGCCGTGGCCAGCGGCGCCCGGCCCACCCAAGCGGTGGACCGATTGCTGTCCCTCAACATCAACGGCCGCACCCGGCGCGTGGACGTGCTGCCGCAGGAGACCTTGGCCCACACCCTGCGCTACAAGCTTAGGTTGACGGGCACCAAGCTCGGCTGCAACCGAGGCGAGTGCGGCGCTTGCACGGTGCTCCTTGACGACGTGCCCCACTACGCCTGCTCCCTGCTCACCCACAACGCCCGCGGCAAAGCGGTGCTCACCGTGGAGGGATTGCAGAACGCCGACGGCACCCTCCATCCCGTGCAGCAGGCCTTTGTCGATGAGCTTGCGCCCCAATGCGGCTTCTGCACGCCCGGGCAGATCATGGCCACCGTGGGCCTGCTGCGGGCCAATCCGCAGCCCACCCGCGAACAGGCGCGGCACGGCCTGTCCGGCAACCTGTGCCGCTGCGGCGCCTACGACCATTACCTCAATGCGGTGATGCGGGCCTCGGGGCAAGCTTCATGAGCTACAAGCACATCGGCAAGGACTTCACGCCACCCGACATCTTCGGCAAGGTCACCGGCAAGGCCAAGTACGCGGAGGACTTCACCGCCGACGGCATGGCCTACGCCCGCCTGCTGGTCAGCCCGATGCCCCACGCTCGGGTGAAGAAGCTGGACTTGGCGCCGGCGCTGGCCATGGACGGCGTCTTCGGGGTGATCACCGCCGACGACCTGCCCCCGGTTGAAGCGCCCAATGGCGGCATCCTGACCAACGAGCCGGTCTTCATCGGCGATCCGATCCTGGCGGTGGCGGCGGTGGACGAGAAGACCGCGGAGGATGCCATCGGCCGGATCGACATTGAGCTGGAACCCCTGCCCTTCACCGTCAACCCCACCGACAGCTTGAGGCCGGCCGGCCCCAACGCCCGCCGGGAAGGCAACATCTACGCCGGCAGCCCGCCCCAGGTTGGCGAGCTGCACTGGCGTCAAGACGAAGTGGAACGCTTCCTGGCCGGGGGCCAGCCGTCCGCCGAGGCGCCGATCGAGTGGCAGTACGGCGACCTCGAAGCCAGCTTCGACAACGCCGCAGTCATCCTGACGGAGAGCTTCGTCACCACCGGCTACGCGCACATGTCCATGGAGCCGCGCTCGGTGATGAGCTACTGGGAGAACGGCAAGTGCTTCGTGTACGGATCCACCCAGAGCCAGAGCTTCATCATCCCGTTTCTGGCGCCCATGGTCGGCGTCGCCCCGGAGGACCTGGTTTACGTCAGCGAATACTGCGGCGGCGGCTTTGGCTCCAAGATCTTCCCCTACCCCATCATGGCCCTGCCCGCCCACTTCGCCAAGAAGCTCGGCCGGCCGGTCATGCTGCGCATCACCCGGGAGGAGGAGTACTACATCGGCTCGGCCCGAGTCGGCTTCCAGGGCTGGATCAAGGCCGGCTTCGCTGCCGATGGCCGGGTCTCGGCCGTGGACCTCTACATCGTGCAGGACTTGGGGCCCAAGCGCGCCGGGGGCGATGCCTCCTCCGCCGGCGGCGCGGTGAGCATCCTCTACCAACCCGAGGCGCTGCGCCTGCGCTCGGTGCCGGTGCTCACCAACACGACGCCCCGGGGCGCCCAACGCGGGCCTGGACAGAACCAGATCGCCGCTATTTTCGAGCCGCTGATGGACAAGGCCGCCCAGGAACTGGGGCTCGACCGGGTGGCCATCCGCCGCATCAACGCGCCGGACTCGAATGCCAAGCTCAACGCCGACCAAGGCCCGGTGACCAGCGCCTACATGGCCGAGGCCCTGGAGCTGGGCGCCAAGCGATGGAACTGGGCGGAAAAGGTCAAGCGCAGCGGGCGCCGCAGGGGCAGCAAGGTCACCGGCATTGGCGTCGGCCAAGGCTACCACGCCGCCGGCACTTCCGGTTTCGACGGCTTGGTGCGCATCACGCCCGACGGCAAGATCCACCTGCACAGCGGCGTCGGCAACCTCGGCACCTACTCCTACGCCTCCACCACCCGGGCGGCGGCCGAGGCCTTGAAGTGCGATTGGAGCCAATGCGAGATCGTGCATGGCCGCTCCGCAGCGCATCTGCCCTGGAGCAGCTACCAAGCCGGCAGCGTCACCATCTTCACGCACACCCGGGCCAATCACGTCGCCGCCCTGGACGCCGTGGCCAAGCTCAAGGAAGTCGCCGCAGCGGCACTCGGCGGCCAAGCCGAAGACTACGACATCGACGGCCAGCGGGTGTTTCGCCGCGGCCGCACCTCCCGCGCCCTGTCCTACGGCGAGGCGGCGGCCAAAGCCATCGAGATGGGCGGCAAGCACAGTGGCGTCGAAGTGCCCGAGGACATTCACGAGGTCACCAAGCGGGCAGTGGCGGGCATCGCCGGCACCGGCTTGGTCGGCGTCGCCAAGGACACCCTGCCCAAGCGCGGCACGGTCCCAGGCTTCGCCATCGGCTTTGTCGAGATCGAACTGGACGTCGAAACCGGCAAGCACGAAATCATCGACTACCTGGCGGTGGGCGAATGCGGCACCGTGGTGCATCCGTTGGGATTGGCCAATCAACTGCGCGGCGGCGGCGTCTGGGGGTTCGGCATGGCCACCACCGAGCGCCACGTGTACGACCCGCAAAACGGCCTGCCCGCCAACGTCGGCTTCTACCAATGCAAGCCACCCACCTACCTCGACGTGCCAAGCCGAATGGACTGGGCCGCCGCCGACATCCCCGACCCGGACAATCCGGTCGGCGCCCGAGGCATCGGCGAGCCGGCCATGGGCTGCGCCGTCGCCGCGGTGATGTGCGCCCTCTCCGACGCCTTGGGCGGGCACCTGTTCAACCGCACGCCGGTCACGCTGGACGTCATCCTGAGCCACATCGCCGGGCTGCCGCCGACCTCGGGCCCGCTCGCCATCAACACGTTCTGATCCGGGGAGACGAGCGTGACAGCCTACGACGTGATGCCGGACATCGAGCTCTACCAACCCGCCACGGTGGAGGATGCCACCGAGCTCGCGGCGCGGCTAAAGGGCTCGGCCTGGCTGCTGGCGGGCGGACAGGACACTTACGGCTGGCTCAAGGACCGCGCCAAGACCGTGGAGGCGATGATCGATCTCAAGGGCATCGATGCGCTCAAGGGCATCCGCGAAACCCCCGGCGGCGTCGAAATCGGGGCGCTCACCACCCTGACCGAAATCGTCCGGCATCCACTGATCGGCGAACGCTACCCCTTGCTGCGCGAGGCGGCGGCGGTAGTTGCCAGCCCGCAAATCCGCAACATGGGCACCTTGGGCGGCAATCTTTGCCAGGACACGCGCTGCTGGTACTACCGGCGGGGCCTGTCCTGCTACCGCGCCGGCGGCAACACCTGCTACGCCGACAGCCCGGCGGGCATGAACCGGGAGCACGCCCTGTTTGGCGCCAGCCGCTGCGTGGCCGTCTCCCCATCGGACACCGCCATTGCCTTGAGCGCCCTGGAGGCGACGATGATCGCCACCAGCCGGCGCGGCAGCCGGGAAATCCCGGCGGACGACTTCTTCGTCGGCCCCGACGTGGACATCGTCAACATGACGGCCTTGGCGGCAGACGAAGTGCTGGCGTCGGTGCGCCTGCCCGACCGTTGGGCGAACGCCGAGTTCCACTTCGAGAAGGTCGCCGACCGCAACGTGTGGGACTTCGCGCTGGTCAGCATAGCCGCCGCCCTGCGCATGCGGGACGGCCATATTGAAAATGCCCGCTTCGCCTGCGGCGGGGTCGCCTGCGTGCCCTACCGGCTGCCCGCGGTCGAGCGGGCCGTGGTTGGCAAGCCTCGCTCCGAAAGCACCGGCGAGCAGGCCGCGCACCTGGCCAGCCGAGGTGCCAAGCCCCTCAACCACAACCAGTTCAAGGTGCCGTTGATGGAGAACCTCGTGCGCCGGGCGCTGCGCGGGTAGGCGCCAGCCGTGGAGATCGTCCGCTACCGCGAGGATGTCTGGGGCCGCGAGGTGCTCCTGGGGGTGTCCTGGGATCTCCTGTGGCTGGTCATCGCTGCCACCTTCATCGTCATCATGGTTCACGCGGCCATCATGCTGGCGCGCAAGTCCGGGCCACGTCCATCTGCGGACGGGGAGCGGCTCAGCCGCCATGCCGCACAGGACCGCTGGTTTCACTGGATCACCGCGGCCGCCTTCTTCGTCTTGCTGGCCACCGGGGTGCTGCCCATCGTCGGCGTCAAGTTTCCTTGGCTGACGGCCCATTGGGTGGCCGGCATCGTGCTGACTGCCGCCATCGTCTTCCACATCGTCCGCTCCCTGTTCTGGAAGGATTTGGCCGCCATCTGGATCAAGCCCAGCGACCTTGCCGAACTCGCCGGCGGTGCGGCGGCGCCTCTGCCCGGCAAGTACTCGCTGGCGCAGAAGGGCATGCACTTGGCCATGGCGGTGCTGGTGCTGGTCGCCGTCGGCACCGGGATAGCCATGCTGGTGCAAATCGACACCCCTTGGTGGGCGCGGAGCAACTTCCTAAGCGAAGCGGCCTTGGGCTGGATGTTCCTGCTGCACGGCCTTTCCACCCTGGCCCTGATCGGCTTCGCCGCCCTGCACCTGTACTTCACTGCGCGCCCGGAAAAGCAGTTCTACCTCCGCGCCATGGTCAAGGGCTGGGTTAGCCGCTCCGAGTTGGCAGCCCATCACGACCCCGCCCGGTGGACTCCGGACGCGGCAGCCAGCGGGGACGCCGCCCAAGCGTCGCCCGGCCTAGGCGCCGATGCGCGTTGAGCGAATCAGTAAAACACCACATCGAGACCATCGAAGCGGGCTACGAATTCCTGCTCGCCTACGCCGCCCAAGGCCGCATCGACGAAGACCGCTCCCACCCCGGCCCCTACGCCAGCGACACCCTTGAAGCCATGCAAGCGGCGCTCGGCGGCCTGAAATCCGCCTTGGACCGGAGCGCCGACCCCTTCCACGCCGTGCTCCACGACGACATCGACAAGGCCCTGGCCCTCATCGGCTTCGTGCTGAACTCCCCGCCGCTAAGCTCGGAAGCCGTGGACAACCTCAATGTCTCGATCCACCTGCGCACCGTGCTCACGGATGTCTTCGTACTGGGCGGACGTCTCGACAACGAAGCATGAACATCTGATAGCCGTCGCACAGCCTCCCGTGTCCGAAACCAGTCCTCCAAAAATGACCCAAGCGCCGAGCGAAATGCGCAGCCGCATCATGCGGGCGATCAAGGGGACGAACACGGGGCCGGAAATGCGGGTGCGCCGGTTGACCCACGGGATGGGGTTTCGTTACCGCCTGCACGGGCGGGGGCTGCCGGGCAGGCCGGACCTGGTGTTCCGGCCGCGGCGCAAGGTGATCTTCGTTCACGGTTGCTTCTGGCATCAGCACGATTGCACGAAGGGCAATCGAACACCGAAGACCAACCGCGCCTACTGGGCCTACAAACTGCGGCGAAACGTGGAGCGCGACGGCGAAAACCAAGCCCAGCTACGAGCGCTCGGTTGGGATGTGTTGGTGGTCTGGGAGTGTGAAACCAAGGATCTCGAGGTGCTTGAAGAGCGGATTCGCGGATTTCTTGGCGGCAACCCTTCCGCTTCGAGTTAGCCCGCCTCCAGCGTTGCCAGCACGGCGGCATGCTCCACCTGGTCCGTCACGCGCACCGCGCCGATGCGCTCCGGGAGCACGAGGCGCAGCCGGCCATCCACCACCTTCTTGTCCATCCCCATGGCAGCGAGGGCTGCAGGTGGGTCTATGCCAGGGGGAATTGCCGTCGGCAGGCCCAAGGCGCCCACCAAGCCGCGGATGCGCTGCACGGATGCCTCGTCCAGCAGGCCGTGGCGGCAGGCGCAGTCGGCGGCCAGGACCATGCCGATGGCCACCGCTTCGCCGTGCAGCAATTGGTCGTAGCCCGTCAGCGTCTCCAAGGCGTGGCCAAAGGTGTGGCCGTAGTTGAGGATGGCCCGCCGGCCCTCCTCACGCTCGTCTTCGGCCACCACTGCCGCCTTGATGGCGCAGGACTGGCGGATCACTTCGGCGAGCACCGCGGTGTCGCGTTGGTTCAGCGCGTCGATGCGTCGTTCAAGCTCGGCAAAGAAATCAGCGCTCCAGATGACGCCGTACTTCACCACCTCAGCCAGTCCGGCCCGATACTCGCGCCCCGGCAGCGTGGCCAGGGTTGCGGTGTCCGCCAGGACGCATCGGGGTTGGTGAAAGGCGCCAATCATGTTCTTGCCGCCCGGATGGTTCACGCCGGTTTTGCCGCCGACCGAGGCATCCACTTGCGCCAGCAACGTGGTCGGCACTTGCACGAAGGCAACGCCTCGTTGAAAGGTGGCGGCAGCGAAGCCAGCGAGGTCGCCGATGACGCCGCCGCCGAGCGCAATCAAGGTGGTGGTGCGGTTGTGCCGTTTGTCCATGAGCGCGTCGATGACGCTGGCGTAGGTGTCGAGGGTCTTGAAGCGCTCGCCGTCCTGCAGTTCGATCACATCAGCCGCCACGCCGCCTAAGCTCGCCAGCAGCTTGTCGAGGAACAGCGGGCCAACCGTGGTGTTGGTGATGACCGCCACTTGGTGGGTGCCGAGGTAGGGGACGAGCAGGTCGGGCGTGCCCAGCAGGCCGTCGCCGATGAGGATGGGGTAGCTGCGCGCTCCGAGATCAACCTTGAGTTCAATCACGAATCACGCCCTCGCTGCGCAGGATGCGCTCCACGTCTTCGGCGAGCGCCCGCGCCCCTTGGCCGGCAGTCAGAAATCGATAGTCGGCCACCTCGTCATAGAGGGGCTTGCGCTCGTGCCAGAGCTGTTCCAGGGTCTCGCGGGGGTCGCCCTGTTGCAGCAAGGGGCGCCGCTTGTCCTTGCCGGCGCGTTCCAAAAGCCGATCTATCGGGCTGTACAAGTGCACCGCGCAGCCCCGGCCCCGGAGCGCCCGCCGGTTGGCCGGCCGCAGCACGGCGCCGCCCCCGGTGGCGAGCACGATGCTCTCCTTGCCGGTGAGTTCATCGATGACCGCTTGCTCCCGGTCGCGAAAGGCCCGCTCACCCTCCACATCGAATATCCAGGCGATCGGCACTCCGGCCCGCTCCTCGATGACCTGGTCGGAATCGAAGAAGTCCCTGCCCAGGGAAGCGGCGAGATGCTTGCCGACAGAGGTCTTGCCCACGGCCATCAAGCCGACGAAGTAAATGCTCTGCGCCATGGCCAAATTGTAGCCCGGATGCCGCGCCAGCATATGGGAGCTAACCAGGCTCCGTTTCCCCGCCGCGGGCCGCCCCTGCCGCCAGGATGCGCGGGGTGATGAAGATCAGCAGTTCCTGCTTGTCGTCGCGCTCAAAGGTGCGGCTAAACAGGCGGCCAAGCAAGGGCAGATTGCCCAGCAGCGGCGTCTTTTCAGTGGCGAAGTTGCGATCGGTCTGAAAGATGCCGCCGAGCACCACCGTCTCACCATCGTCGATCAGCACCTCGGTCTCGATTTCGTTGGTGTTGATCGAGGGCACGCCGTTGAATATGCGCCCGACGTTGTCCTGCTTGACGTTGATTTCCAGGATGATGCGGCTGTTGGGGGTAATGCGCGGCGTCACGTCCAAGGACAGCACCGCGTCCTTGAACGAGGTGGAGGTAGCACCGCTGCTGCTGGCCTCCTGGTAGGGGATCTCAACCCCGGACTCGATGCGGGCGCGGGACTTGTCGGCGGTGATGACCTTGGGCCGGGCCATGATTTCGGCCTTCCCTTCGGCGGCCAACGCCGATATCTCCAGGTCGATCAAGTAGCTGTTGCCCGTGATGCCCACACCCAGACTCGACGCGCCTTCGCTCAATACGCCCAAGTCGACCACAAGATCGTCGGGACTCGATATCTCGCCGACGCCGGCCGGGTCGGCAAGGGCGTTCTGCAGTTCCCCCAAGGTCTTCAAGGAGCCGCCGAAGCGCAACGCCCGGCTGTCTCCGCTGTCGATGCCGCCGCCGCCCCAGCGAATGCCGAACTGCTCCGACAAGTTGTTGTTGACGGTGATGATTCGGGACTCGATGAGCACTTGGCGAACCGGCACGTCAAGGGCCGTGACAATGCGCCGGAAGTCCTCGATCTGGGCTGCGGTGCCCGTGTAGAGAATGGCGTTGGTGCGCTCGTCGATCATGGCGTGGCCACGCTCGGAGAACCCGCCTTCCGGCTGTCCGCCGTCGTTGAACAAGGACCAAATGTCCGCCGCCTTGGCGTAGCCGATCTGAATGTGTTCGGTGCGCACCGGCGCCAGCGCCGCAGCCTGCTGCTCAGCCTGTAGGCGGAACTGCTCGGCAGCGGCGATTTCCGCCGCCGGCGCCACGTACACCACATCGCCTAGGCGCCGCTGGTCGAGCCCGGCGACTTGCAGAACCAAGTCGAGGGCCTGCTCCCAAGGAACGTCTTCCAGCCGCAGCGTCACCCGGCCCGACACCGCTTCGCTGGCCACCAGGTTGAAGTCGGCGGCATTGGCAATGACGCGCAGCGCAGCGCGGACATCGATGTCTTGGAAATTCAGTGACAGGGGCTCGGCATCGGCAGGGGGCGGCGGTTCGGCAGCGGCTGGCGTCAAGGCCATTAGCACGAGCAACGCGCCAACCCACCGTCCCAGTTTACGGGCACTTTTCATCGTCATTGCCCTGATCCAATCAACGCCAAGGTGCGGTTTCGCTCCACCCAGCCGCCACCGCCGTCGGGCAGTATCTCCACGAACTCGATGGCCGCTTCCCCAATCCGTTGAATGCGTCCATGATTCTGGCCCACGTAGTCCCCGGCACCCACCTCGTGGACCCCGCCATCGCCATCGACCACCAAGCCCCGGCGAACCGCGCCCTTGGCGATGGTGCCCACCAAACCCAAGGCGGACGCCGGGAACGCTTCGAGCGGCTGCCTGGCCCGGCTGAAGTCCGGCGCAATGCCATCGGCACTAGGCTGCGCGCCCGGATCTGCTCCAAATGCCGGCGGGTCAAAGGGGCTGCGCCCGCTCCCCGCTTGATAGGTGGTGGGCGCCGGTTGGACCAACTCCGGCAATGATGCCAGCGCTGGGCCGGAGTCCGCTTCAAGTTCGGCGACGAAGCGCTCGACATCGTCGAGCTGATGGCCGCCGCAAGCGGCCAAGGCGACAACGCATAGCGCGCAGGCTGTGGGCATAGGTTTCATGGCTCCTCCAGAAGTAGGTATGTCTTGAGGTCAATGCGCACCCTGAGGTCATTCCCTGACGCCCCGGATTCGATTTCGAAATCGTGCAGGGTGAGGATGTGGGGCAGGTTGGCCAAGCTGCCTGCGAACGCGCCGAGTTGATGATAGGTTCCCGAGACTCGAAGGCTCACCGGCAGTTCAGCGTAATGGTCGAGGCGATGGCTATCGGTGAGCTCGATGCCCTCGATGGATAGATGGTTGTCCTCGGCCGCTTCGGTGATGCCCTCGATCAACCCGGCTGTTTCGGAAGTGGTGGAGAGCCGCGCCTGCCAGTCCGCAAAGATCGCCTCAAGCGCCGCTCCCTGGGTCCGGAGTTGATCGAGATTGGCCACCTGCGCGGCGCTCGCGGCCAGCCGGTTGCGCAACGTCCGTTCCTCGGCTTCCAGCGCCTCATTCCGGGCTGCCATGCCGCCAAACACGCCCCAGCCACCAACCGCCACGACCACGGCAAACAGCCCAGCCATGAGCGCCACCCTAAGCGATGCCGACCAAGCGCCAACCTCGCGCCAATCGAGGCTAGCCCATTCAACGCGCAGCCGTTCAGGGTAGTTCATGGTCAATGACCCCTAGCTGAGGACGCGGCCACCGCCGAGGTCGCGGCTAAAACCGGGGCTGCACGGGGGGCTGCGCTCAAAGGCACTCGGACAACGGTCATGCTGAAAGCGCTGCCCTGGCCATTTATGGCACTGCCCTGGCCATTCATGGCACTGCTCCCTTCCGGCAAACCGTCCGGCACGGCATCCTTGATGTTGAGCAGCCTCGGCTCCGCAAACCAGGGGCACTCCTGCAAATTCCGCATGAGCGCCGAGACGTCTTGGTTGCTCGAAGCCACGCCGCGCAGCGCTAGCACATCCCCGCGCAGGTCCATCGCTTGGTAGTGCACGCCAACGGGCAGCGTGTTGACAATCTCCTCCAACATGCGCACGACCGTGCCGCGTCGAGCTTCAAGTGCCTGAATCGCCTCGATGCGAACGCCCAGCTCACGCCGTCGGTGCCGCAGGCGCTCGACTTCCTCAATCCGCCGGTCAAATTCAGCGATGCTCTCTTGAAGAAAGTCATTGCGCTTGCGTTGCCCGTCGGCGACCCCATCGAGGTGCAGAGCGAACAAACCAATCAATGCCAAAGCGGCGGCGAAAACGCCGCCTAGCTGCAGGCCGAACAGTCGGTTGCGGCGGCGACGTTGCCCGTCCCGCCAGGGCAGCAGGTTGACGGCCGGAATCACGGGCCGCTCCGCAGCGCCAAGCCGCAGGCGGTGAGCAGGCCAGGGGCGTCGCGAAACAGCGCTTGGCGGTCGATTGGCGGTGCCAGGGACAAGCGCCGAAACGGGTTGGCAACGGCGGCGCGCACCGGCAGACGTTCATCCACCGCCTCCACCAAGGCACTGGACGCGCCGATGCCTGCGAACAGCGCCACGCCAACCCGCGCCGGAGCTGCCGACGCCTCAAAGCGTTCAAGGGCTTGGGCAGCCGCCCCCGCCAAGGCGCCGGGATCGATGGCGGATGGCGCCGCCTCGTCGCCTACCGCGTCCCGGGTGCCAACCGACCCGTCAAAAGCCTCGGTTGCCCGGTGAATGCAAAGCCCCCGTTCGAACACCTTGAGCTCGGCCGCGCTTTGACCCACTTCGAACAGCGCGGTAAGGCCCTCGCCGTCACCCGCCAAGGCAGTGCGCGCCTCGGCCAACCCCCGCGCCAGCGCCAGGTCCCCGATTTCGACAACGATGGGCCGAAGTTGGCCGGCCCGCAGCACAGCCGCGCCCTGCGCTACTTGCGCCTTCGGGCAGGCCGCCAACACTGCCTCCGCCTGCTTGGCGTCGAGCGGCGACAGCCCTTGGACTTCAAAGTCATAGGCCACTTCGTCGGGCGGACCGGGCAGGTGACGCTCCGCCTCAACCTCGATGGTGGCCGCCACGTCCGCGTCTGCCAAGGCGGCATCCACCGTAAGGGTCTTGATGACCGCCAGCGGTCCGGTCAGTGCCAACGCCGCCCGATTCGACCGGCAGCCGTTTTGGCGCTTAAGTTCCCGAATGGCTTCACCAATGCGCTCCACATCACTAAACTGGCCATCAACGAAGGTGTTAGGAGGCAGCGGCTCCATCCCATAGGCTTCGACTCGGCATCCATGCGCTTGCTTTGAGAGCTCAACGAGCTTGATCGATTCGGGGCCGATGTCCACTCCGAGCAAACCGGCAGGCTTTCCCTTGAACAACCTCAACACACTCAACACGGCCCAACCTCGTCAAAGATCGTTGACGGGCACCATTATCTGGATCGCGTTGACCGGAATCTGTACGTTATCTCTTACATTGGCCGCCGTTTTTCTCTACTTGAACCCGCAAATCCCCGATGCGGAGTCCTATCGGCACGTCAAGCTGGAAACCCCGCTGCGGGTGTTCACCGCCGATGCGGCGCTCATCGCTGAGTTCGGTGAGCGCCGCCGCATTCCCATCCGCTTCGACGAAGTGCCGCGCCACTTCATCAACGCGCTGCTCGACACCGAGGACAAGCGCTTCTACCAGCACCGGGGCATCGACTTCATATCCTTGACCAACGACACCTTCGGCCTGGTCAAGAGCCTGCTGCTCGAAGGCTCCTTGGGTCCTGGCGCGAGCACCATCACCATGCAATTGGCGCGCAACATCTCGTTCAGCCTGGAGCGGCGCTTCCTGCGCAAGTTCAAGGAGATGCTGCTGGCGCTGAAGATCGAAACGGAGCTTGAGAAGGACGAGATTCTGGAGCTCTACATCAACGAGATGCCGTTCGGGAAGCGCGCCTACGGCGCCGAGGCGGCAGCCCGCACCTACTACGGCAAGCCCTTGGGAGAACTGAACATTCCCCAACTGGCCATGCTGGCTGGCGTACTGCAGGCGCCAACCGCCGGCAATCCCATCAATGGCCCGGAACGGGCGCTCAGGCGCCGCAACCTCGTGTTGTCGAGAATGCGCGCCCAAGGCTCCATCACCGACGCCGAATACAACGACGCCGTGGCGGCGCCCATAACCGCTGGACTGCACGGACGGGATCTTGACGTGCCTGCCCCTTTCCCAGCGGAATGGGTGCGCCAACAACTGCTGGACCGCTTTCCCGACCTCTACACGGGAGGCTACGCCGCCTACACGACCCTAAACGGCCGCAACCAAGCTGCGGCCACCCGGGCGCTGCGCAACGGGTTGATCGCCTATGATCGCCGCCACGGCTATCGCGGCCCGGAAGCCCAGTTCGACGATCAGGAGAAGGGGCTGGCAGCGTTGGCGAACCTGACAGTCCTAGGCGGCTTGGTGCCTGCCTTGGTGACCGGCGTCAGCCATGACCAGGCCACCGCCACCTTGGCCGACGGCGCATCGATCACCCTGGAGATGGCCGCGCTCCGATGGCGTCCCTACATCGAGACGGACGTCCGCGGGCCGGTGCCGAAGCGCCCGCGGGACGCGGTGCAGCCGGGTGACTTGATTCGCGTTCAAGCCACCGAGGAGGGGTGGCGGCTGGCACAGTTGCCCGAAATCCAAGGCGCCCTGGTGTCCCTTGACCCCGCCACCGGTGCGGTGCTGGCCCTCGAGGGCGGCTTCGACTTCGGCATCAACCAGTACAACCATGCCTTGCAGGCGGCCCGCCAACCGGGCTCGGGGTTCAAGCCCTTCGTCTATTCCGCTGCACTGCAAAACGGCACAACGCCTGCTTCGATCTTCATGGATGCGCCCTTGGTGCATGACGATGCCAATCTGGAGTCCCAGTACCGGCCCAGAAACGACAACAACCGCTACAACGGCCCCACAAGGCTGCGGGAAGCGCTCTACCGCTCGATCAACCTAGTGTCCATGCGGGTGCTGATGCGGGTCGGGGCTGGCAACGTGCTCACCCATGCCCAGCGCTTCGGCTTCGATACGGGCTCATTTCCCCGCAACACCCAGCTAGCCATCGGCGGCGGCACCATGGCCGTGACGCCCATCGACATGGCGTCGGCCTATGCGGTGTTCGCCAACGGCGGATACCGGGTGCAGCCGCACATCGTCAGCAAAGTGGCGGACATCGACGGTGCCATCGTCTTCGAACCGCAGCATGCCGCCGTGTGCCGCTCTTGCGGCAGCGAACAATCCTCAGCGCTGCCCGCCGAGGAGCCCGTCAACCTCGAGGATTTGCTGGCACAGTCGCCTGCCGCGCCAGCAGAGTCCGCCATCGACGAACGCAACGCCTTCATCATGCACCAAATGCTCAAGGACGTGATCCAACGCGGCACCGGGCGCCGGGCCCGGGTGCTGGAGCGCACCGACATCGCCGGCAAGACCGGCACCACGGATGACGCCGCCGACACCTGGTTCAACGGCTACAGCCCCGACGTGGTCACCAGCGTCTGGGTGGGCTTTCCCGACCATGCGCCCTTGGGCAAGCGGGAGTACGGATCCAACAACCCCCTGCCCATCTGGATCGACTACATGCGCACCGCCTTGGATGACCTCCCCGAGTCCCATCCCGCGCAACCGCCCGGGGTGCTGAGCATGAGGGTCGACGCCAGAACCGGGGCCTTGGCTTCCGGCCCGCAGGACGATGCGATCTTCGAGTACTTCCTGGCGGAGCATGCACCCAAGCCGCAACGCTTGGATGCGGACGGGGAAGACGCCAACCCCAACATCCGGCCCGAGGATCTATTCTGATGGCAAACGCGAGCTTGCGTCCGGCCTCCCGCCCGACGCCTCAGCGCACCAGCTTGATGTTGTCGCCGGCCCGGGGTTCGCCTCGGGGATAGTGGCCGTTGATGACCCGCAGGGTCTCTTCGGGAAAGGACTTCAGGGACGACTTCTGGGCCAGTGCCGCATAGGTGTCGCTCGGGCCGGCCATGACCACTTGAATGCGCTGTCGATTGGCGGCGTCGAGATCACTGGCGGTCATCGCGCGGAACGAAGCGAGGGTTTCGTTGAAGTCGCGCTCAAAGCGCGCCGGATCGCCCACCGGGCCGAGCTCGCCCTTGAACAAATAGACGGCGCCGTCCTTGAACACCACCGCCATCTTTCGCCCTTGGGAATCGCCTGCCAGAATGGTCACATCCGCCACGTAGGCGGCATAGCCGTTGATGTCGATGGCCTGGCCGTTTTCAATGTCATCGCGCTTGAGGGTTTCGCGAATGTAGCCTTCCGGCGTCTGCCCTTTGGCAGCCGGCTTTTGCCGCTGCACGGTGATGCTGGCGTCCGATGCGCCGCTGATGTCCCGGCCAAAGACCTCCGAGGCCGTATTGCCTAGATCCCAGCCCTCCGGAAACCGCACCACGATGCGCAGGCCGCTGTGGTAGTAGGTGCTGCCCTGCACCAGCCCGGTGGCCGCTTCATCGCCAAAGGTCAACCCGTTGAGCATGTCCCAGAAGTCGCGCTCCGGAGGACGGGTCTCGAAGCCAGCCAAGGGAACGGCCTCCCCCACCACGTCGTGCAGCCGCTTGTCGTTGCGCGGGTGAGTGCCGAACAAACCATGGTAAACGCTGGGCCGGTTCGAGACCGACTTGGCGAACAACTCGTGCTCCTTGAGCACATAGATCACGTTGATCATCGCCAAGGGATCGTAGCCCGCCCGGGCGAGAAATTCGGCGCCGAAGGCGTCGGCTTCCAACTCGTACTCGCGGGCCTCCCGACTCACCGCGGTGGCCGTCAAGGTATCGCCCAAGTCCTTCATGCCCCAACTGGAGGTGCCGATCACGCCAATCCAGCCGAGCAGGCCGCCAAGTCGGTTGAGCCCCTTCGCCCGCTTTGTGTGGCGCCCCACCACATGGCCAATCTCGTGGCCAATGATGCCTGCCAGTTCGTCCTCGCTGCGGCAGTGGGCGATGATGCCCCGATGGATGAAGATGTAGCCGTCCTGGGTGGCGGCGGCGTTGACCGACGAGCTGTCAACCACAACGAAGGTGTAGTTCTTGCCAGCATCCGGGGAGGCCGCCAACAGGCGCTCGCCGATTTCAGTGACGTAGTCCTGCCATTCGACGTCCCGGTACAACGCGTCCTTCTCGCGCAGGTCGTTGTACATCTTCTCGCCATCGCCGGCACCGAAGGCGCTGCCAGCGGCAAAGATGAGGATCAGCTTGAGCCACCGCATGGTTTAGGCTTTCGAGTCTCATCACCGTCAGAATGCCCATTCTAACGGGATTTAAATGAATGGATTCTGAACGCGGACCCGCTACGCGGGTCCGATTGGAGTTTTGCTTGCGCAAAACTCCGCGGTCGTCGGTGGTGACGGGGCGTACGTCGGCTAACGGGCGACGGTGCGATTGCCGAAGCGTCGGTGGAACCGTTCCACCCGGCCCCTGGAATCGAGAATCTTCTGCTTGCCGGTATAGAAGGGATGGCAGGCCGAGCAGACATCGATGTGAATGTCTTCGGCCAACGTGGAGTAGGTCTCAATGACGTTGCCGCAACTGCAGGTGGCCTTGATGGCTTGGTAGGGCGGGTGGATGCCGTTTTTCATGAACTTTTTCCGGTGGGAAAAAGGCGCGTAGTTTAGCAGACGGACGGGCGCTGACCACCCCTTTTTCCCCAAGAGGGACTTGCGCTGTAGGGTTTTTGGGTTGAGTTCGGGGGCGGCCGGGGCTGGT
>VYDB01000035.1 GCA_009843635.1 Gammaproteobacteria bacterium | reverse complement strand
AGCTTCCCCGAAACCCGCCTCCTTCAGGCTCATTTCCTTATTGGAAAACACTGCGTGTGTTGCTCGGTTGTATCGAAGTGGTACAAAAGTGGTTGACAGTATCATCCGTTCGGATGATATTGCGGTATCCCTGAGTCCGATTCACGCTTGCAGCGACCGGAACCCTGCAGGCGCGAGGCCAATGTGCCTAACTGATGGAAGGTGAGCCATAGCACATGAATGTTTATGCCGTCATTCTCAACGAACACGTCGAGAACAACCCGATTTGGGATCGAGCAAAGGAAATTTCCGTGCATTTCTACAGCTTGACCGACTCCGCCGCCCTTTTGGTGCCGAACAAGGAAAACAACCTGACCGAAACCATCGCAAAGGCTTTGGGCATGAATAACGAGGAAAAGACGTTTGGCGTCATCGTCAAGGTGGACTCCTACTTCGGATACAACTATCCGTCAGTTTGGGAATGGATGAAAAACGCCATCGAGCAGCCGTGAGCGTCCATACACATCCGGCCAATCCTGGAGGTCCTGGTGGAACGCAGCCTCGGTCAAACGGCGCTGGCACTGGAGGCAATGGCCTTGAGTCCCGCGTGTCCGCATTGGAGGCCCATATGCAGCACGTCGCGACCAAAAAGGACATTTCTGATCTCAAGGTCTGGATATTGACCGGTGTGCTTTCATCCATTGTGGTCGCCGCTACCATTTCAGCCGTTGTCGTGAAGGCTTTTTTCTAATTCAATATGAATAAAATGCTTGACTTGTGCTTAGTGTTCAGTCACACTTCGCACCATGAACAAGCTGTCCAAATCCAAGCGGGCGCAAATCCTCTCCATGCTGGTCGAAGGCATGTCCATGCGGGCGATTACCCGCGTGACCGGCGTGAGCATCAACACGGTTGCCAAGCTGCTGAATGACGCCGGCGCTGCTTGCGCCGACCACCATGACGAAACCGTCAAGGACGTGAAGGCGTCCCGCATTGAGTGCGATGAAATCTGGTCTTTCGTGTACGCGAAGGAAAAGAACGTGCCCCGCGCCACGTCAGCGCCGGAGGGTGCCGGCAGCGCATGGACTTGGACGGCACTGGACGCCAACAGCAAGCTGATGGTCAGCTACCTCGTTGGTGACCGATCAGGGGCCACCGCGCTTGAGTTGATGGATGATTTGCGGTCCCGCTTGGCCAACCGGGTGCAACTCACCACGGACGGCCACAAGGCGTACTTGGAGGCTGTTGAGGGCGCTTTCGGCGGCGACGTGGATTACGCTCAGCTAATCAAGCTCTACGGGCCGAGCGGTAACAACGAGCATCCGGAAAGCCGCTACAGCCCCGGCCAGTGCATCGGTTGGGAGAAGCGCGGCGTTGAGGGAGCGCCCAACCCGGCAATGGTCAGCACGTCCTACGTTGAGCGCAGCAATCTGACGGTACGGATGGGCAACCGCCGATTCACCCGGCTTACCAACGCATTCAGCAAGCGAATCGAGAAGCACTGCGCCATGCTCAGCTTGTTCTTCACGCACTACAACTTCTGCCGGATCCACAAGACGTTGAGGGTTACCCCGGCGATGGAGGCTGGTATTGATAACACTGTGAGGGACTGCGAATGGATCGTTGACCTAATCGACGCAAGAGCTCCGAAGCCGGGTCCGCGTGGCCCATACAAGAAGCGAGCCAATCAGCCCGAAATTTCAAACTGATACACTACCAGATTTTTGTGGCAAACGCAATGTAGCTGCGAACGCAATATAATATTCGTTTCCCCGTTAAGGAATGATGGCCCGCCCCGCTGCCGCGAGGGTTCGAGGCCCGCCTTTGCCGCAACCATGACGACGCCCCCTGCGGACCGGAACCGCTGGCCCAATCCCCTCTACGGCTGGTACGTCACTCTCACCCTGTTGCTGGCCTACACTTTCTCGTTTGTGGACCGCCAGGTGCTCAACCTGCTGGTGGAGCCCATACAGGCCGACCTCGGCTTGTCCGACACCCAGATCAGCCTGCTGCAAGGCTTGGCCTTCGTGTTCACCTACGTGGCGCTGAGCGTGCCCATCGGGCGCATGGTGGACCGCTTCAACCGCGTCGCCATCATGATCGGCGGGGTTCTGGTCTGGAGCGCGACCACGGTAGCCTGCGGCCTCTCCCGCAGCTTCGAGCAGTTGTTCGCCGCCCGTCTCGGCGTCGGTGCCGGCGAAGCCACCGTCACCCCCGCCTCGTGGTCGCTGCTGTCCGACTACTTTCCCCCGGAGCGCCTGTCGCGCCCAATCAGCGTCTATCTGATGGGACCCTACATCGGCGGCGGCATGGCGATGATTGCCGGTGCCACGGTCCTCGATTGGACCGAGCAGGCGGGCGAGATCGCACTGCCCTTGGTGGGCGCGCTCGCCCCGTGGCAGTTCACCTTCATCGCGGTGGGCTTGCCCGGCTTGCTGATCGCCGCGCTGCTGCTGACGGTGCGCGAACCGGAACGCAAGAACCGCGAGCGGGTCGAAGCACCGCCTTGGCGGGACGTGGTTGGCTTTCTGCGCCGCCACTGGCGCATCTACCTGTCGCTGCACTTGGGCGTGCCCTGCATCGTCGTCATGCTCTACGGCCTGCAGGGCTGGGTGCCGACCGTCATGGTGCGCGTTTACGGTTGGGAACTGGCCGAGGTCGGGCGGATCTACGGGATAATCGCCCTCGTGGCAGGTTCCGCCGGCGTGCTCACCGGACCCACCGTCGCCCGTCTGCTTGAGCGCCGCGGCCACGCGGATCAAGCCCTGCCCATCGCCGCCTTCAGCGCCACCGCAGCGGCGGCCAGCCTCGCTTTGCTGCCGTGGCAGGCAAGCCCCTATGCGGCCCTAGGTTGCGTGTTCGCTGCCAGCTTCTTCGTCACCCTGCCTTTGGCACTGATGACCTCGGCCATCCAGCTAGCGACGCCAAACGACATGCGCGGGGTGGTATCGGGCCTCTACGTCGTCACCACCAACGTCATCGGCTTAGGCCTTGGCCCAACGCTGGTGGCCGGTGCCACGGACTACGTCTTCGCCGATCCCAAGGCTGTCGCCTACTCCTTGGCCATGGTTTCCTGGGTCATGGGACCCTTGGCCGCGGGCCTGCTGCTCAGCGGCCACCGAGCCTACCGCGAGCGGCTGCGGGCGCTTCGCCTACGGCAAAGCGAGCGGGTTTCAGGGCAACCCGGCAGTCAACCGACGCGAGGCTGACTCACTCGGCAACCTCTTGCCGCGCTCGGGAAAACTAAACGTTTTGAGGTTGGAGCCACATCGCTGAGACGAGCGCGGAGACTTCCGTGGCACGGGCGCTTGCCGAACTCAACAGCCGCTGCGTTTCGCTGTCCTGGGCGACCTCCTGCACGCGGCAGGCGTTGGCCAGTTCATCGATTAGGGCGCTGGCGCAGTTGCGGACTTCGTTCAAGCCGGTAGACGACCCCCGGGCCGACAGCCGTTCCAGGCATAGGCCGATGCGGTCCGCCTGATGCCGCATGGACTTGGGGTGGTCGGCATCGCACACCAATCGATGCCAAGCCGCGCCGGCATCCGCTGCCCAAGCGGCTTGGGGTTTGGCCAGATGGTGCAGTTGCAGCAGCCAATGCAGCCGATTGGGGTCCATGGGCTCTGCCGTCACGCCGAACTCGATGTTGATGGCGGCGAGCAGGCGCAGGCGTTCGATGTGCTTGCCGAGCCGCTGCAGCCAAAAGCCTTGGTCCCGGGGCTGAGTTTCGTCCAGCAGTCCGCTGACCGCCGACAGCCGCAACGCCAAGTCGTCAAGCAGGCGGAGGGCATCGGCCAGGGCTCGCGTCCGCCAGCGCGACTGCAGCGCTTGGTGGATGCCCTCGATGGCCTGCCAAGCGGCTGTTGGTAAAACTCCGCGCCGGCGCATCCCGGTGAAACGCAAGCGCTCCATAAGGTTGATCAGGCGGTCGTCACCGGCTGCATCAAAGAGCAGGCGGCTGAGCCCCGCCTCGTCGAGCGGCTCCGTTGAGCGGTCGTCGGCGGCGAAGCCCACAGTGGACAGTAGCTTGCGCAGCACCTGTGCGGCCTCCTGGTTCGACGGGTGTCCTTCGGCGATTAGGTGCCCCAAAGCGGTGAAGATTCGGATTGAGGCCCCCGCCCGCTCGAGATAGCGGCCGAACCAGAACAGGTCATCGCCTAAGCGCCTAGTGAGAATGGCCGATCCGGCTGCGGCGTTGGCCGTCGCCGGTTTGGCAGCGCCCCGTGACACTACGAGGCGCCTCAAGGGCACTGGGCTTACGCTGGGTAGCGTTTGATTGTCGGCGATGGCTGTGGGAGGGCGCGCTAGGCTCGTTTCGGCGATCCAAACGTCCTTGATGATGGAATTCAAGCCATTGGCCGTTCGCGCCAATCCCCCGGGCAGCACCCGATAGCCGCTTGGTGTGGCGGCAGCGAAGAGCCGCAAGGTCACCGGCGCTGGCCTGAGCTGGCCATCAGACGTGAGGCAAGGCGCGGTGGAAGGACATAGAGGCTCCCGGCCCGCAAATCGGTAGGGTTGGGTTTGTATGGCCGTTCGCAGTGCCGCACTGGGTGCTGAATCTGGCTGGGTGGGGGTCGGGTCGCCGTCAAGCCCGCAGGGACTGCCGAAGGCTTCCCCGACAGCGAGTTGGTCGAGGCGCTCCAGCACTTGGGCGGCTTCCTGCCGTTGGCCGCACCACCAAGTGGCTAGGCTGGGCAGCAATAGAGGCTCATCGAGCAGGTGTTCGCATAGGGCGGGCAAGAAGGGATGCAGCGCGTCGCTGTCCACGGCACCGCTGCCGATCGGATTGATCACGGCCACACCCCTCTGGGTGGCTGCGTTCAGCAGCCCCGGCGCACCCGCAAGGGAGGTGGGTGACAGCGTCAACGGATCACAGCCATCCGACTCCACCATGCGCAGCACCGCCGCCACGGGTTTGAGCCCGGTGAGGGTTTTAGCGAAGACGGAACCTCGGCGCACGGCGAGGTCGTTGCCTTCCAACAAGGGAAATCCAAGGTGCTCGCTTAAGGCGATCCAGTCGGCGTAGTCGGGCTGGGTGGCATCGCCGGCCAGCAGGACGCAGAGGCTATCGCGGGGCGTCCCGGTGGCTTGTCCCCGCTGGCGCACTTCGGCGCCGAAGCCGCCCAAAACATCGTTCAGGGACGCAATGGCAGCCTCCTGGGCGGCAACCGTAAGTACGCTGGCGGTGTGGATCCGGTTTTCAAGGGCGAGCCCGAGCCCGGTGGGCGTTTCCGTGCGATTGGCGAGCACCCGCCAACCGCCGTCGGGCGCCCGGCCGAGATCGAAGGCAAACAGGCCGAGGGCCGCGCCGCTGGCCGAGAAGCCGGGTCGGCAGGCTGGCAGGTACCGGCAGTTGGCGAAAACCAGGGCCGGGGGAAAGCCCTGTTCACGCAGCAGCCTTTGTGCGCCGTAGAGATCCATGTTGATGGCGTTTAGCAGCCGGGCGCGTTGCTCGAGCCCCGCTTCAATGGACCGCCACTCCTCAGCCGCAATGATGAAGGGGAGGGCGTCCCGGCGACGGTTGGGCGAGCTGTCGGAGGCGCGTGGCGCGCCGCGGGCATGCTTAAGCGGTTGCCGAAGCAGGGGCAGCCAGTGCGCCCGGACTTCGCCTTCGCGCAGCAATTCGTCATACGCCGGTGGGCCGGTGCCGTAGTCGGCGAGAGCATCAGCCCATTGCGGGTGGATGCCGGCCAAGCCGGACTGGCTGGTTCGGCTAGAATGCCGCTTCATCGGACCATGGCTAACTTGAGGTCATTACACAATTGCCCGTCAACAAGAGTAGTCCCCCGGTGCGGCGGCATCAATGGCGGGTCTCGCCTGCGAAGGCGCGCGCCATTCAGCAGAGGTTGGCCGCCGAGGTCCGCCTTGCGCCGCTGAAGCGGGTGTCCACGGTCGCTGGGTTGGACTGCGCCTTTGCCGGCGACCGGGTGTTTGCTGCCGTCGTGGCTTGGGACGTGAAGGGCCGCCAAGTGATCGAGCGCCGCGCCCGGAGCCTTCCGCTGCAGTTCCCCTATGTGCCGGGCTTGCTGTCGTTTCGGGAAGCCCCGGCGCTGCTGGCGGCGTTGCGTCGGCTGCGCACGCCAGTGGACGCCTTGCTCTGCGACGGTCAGGGCATCGCCCATCCGCGCCGGTTCGGCTTGGCCTGCCACTTGGGCGTGCTGCTCGGCCTGCCCGCCGTGGGCTGCGCCAAGTCGCGCCTAGTGGGCGACTGGATTGAACCCGGCCGGGATCGTGGTGAGCGCTCGCCCCTGACCCTCGGAGCCGAGCGCATCGGCACCGTGCTGCGTACCCGCACTGACGTGAAGCCGTTGTTCGTCAGCCCCGGCCACCTTTGTGATTTCGAGGGCGCGGCGGACTTGGTGCTGCGCTGTGGCGGCGGCCTGCGCCTGCCGGAACCGGTACGGTTGGCCGACCATTGCGTTGGCGTCTTCAAGCGGGAACGGCAGGCGATGCGCAAAACGCCTACCGATTAAGTGTGGCGAAGTAATCCTGAGCCGCAGCCTTCACCTTGGGGGCGAGAATCAGGGCGGACACCATGGTCGGTATGGCCATCATGGCGAAGGCGCCGTCGATGATGCTGATGGCGGCCTGCGGCGTGATTAGCGCGGCGACCACGATGAATGCCAGCAGTAGCCAGCGGTAGTAGCGCTGTGCGCCGGTGCCGAACAGAAAGCTTGCACATTGCGAGCCGTAGAAGGCGTAGGTGAACAGGGTGGTGGTGGCGAAGCACAGCACCGCCACGAACACGACCGCCAAGCCCGGCCCGCCGAGCAAGGCGCCAAAGGCGTTGGCGGTGAGCGTGACGCCGTCGGATTCGCCGGACTGCCAGACCCCCGCCATCAGGATCATGAAGGCGGTGGCCGAGCAGATCAGCAAGGTGTCGATGATGGGACCGAGCATGGCCACCAGGCCCTCCCGAATCGGCACCCGGGTGCGGGCCGCGCCATGGGCCAGGGCCTCGGTGCCGATGCCCGCCTCGTTGGAATAGGCACCGCGCTGCACGCCGTAGAGAATCACTGCCAGCAGGCCGCCGCCTGCGGCGGCTTCGCCGGTGAAGGCGTCGCGCAGGATCAAGGCCACCACGCCGGGCAGCCGCTCCGCGTTCAACGCGATGGCGATCAAGGCGCTGCCCAGATACAGCACGGCCATCAGCGGCACCAGCGCTGCAGCGACCCGGGCGATGCGCTGGAGGCCGCCGAGGATCACCGCGCCCGCTGCGGCGCACAGCACAACGCCGACGCTGAGATTGAAGGGCAGGGGGTCGGCGTCGGGATCCAGCCAGCCGTTGCCTATGAACAGCACTTCGCGCAACACCTGGGTCAGTTGGTTGGCCTGAAAGACGGGCAGGGCGCCGATCATGCCGAAGGCGGCGAACAGGTAGGCTAGGAATCGCCAGCGTCGGTGCAGCCCTTCGCGGATCACGTACATCGGCCCGCCCTGCAGGGCGCCGTCGCTGTCCCGGCCCCGGTACATCACGGCCAGCGAGCAGGTGAAGAACTTGGTGGCGATGCCGAGCAGGGCGGTCATCCACATCCAGAAGATGGCGCCGGGGCCGCCAATGCCGATGGCCAGCGCCACGCCGCCGATGTTGCCCATGCCGATGGTGCCGGCCAAGGCTGAGGAGAGCGCCTGGAAGTGGCTGATTTGGCCAGGGTCGGCCGGGTCGTCGTAGCGGCCCCGCAGCACCTGCCAAGCATGGCCCAGATGGCGGAACGGCACCCCGCGGGAGAAAATCAGGAAGAACAGCCCGCCGCCGAGCAGCAGCACCAGCAGCCAAGGCCCCCAAGCGAGTTGCGCAAAGCCGGTTGCGGCCTGTTGCAGGTCGTCCAACATAGCCTGCTATTGTAGAGTGTCGCTGACTCGCTGAACCCAACCCGTCGTGTCCTCAACAGAAATGCCCCTTGGCCGTCCATCGCCGCCCGTCTCAGGCCACCGCCCGGAGATCCTGCACCCGATCCCACGGGCCGATGCCCGGCGCCGGCTCGGCATTGCGGACCAAGCCCTGCCATTCAGGGGCGAGGACCGCTGGACGGGCTACGAGTTGTCTTGGCTGGACCCAAGCGGCAAGCCCCAGGTGGGCGGCCTGCAGGTGCGGGTGCCCTGCACGTCGCCGAACATAGTGGAAAGCAAGTCGTTCAAGCTGTACCTGAACGGCTTGGCGCAGGTGCGTTTCAGCCATCGCCGCAAGGTGGCCGAGATGCTGGCGGCGGATCTCGGCACCGCAACCGGAGCGGAGGTCTCGGCACGTGTGTTGGGGCTTGCGGACCCGGCGCTTGGGCACGAAGCCCTGCCTGGTCGGAGCCTTGATGGGCTGGTTCCCGCTCGATTCGAATACCACTACAACCCAACGCTGCTGCAACGAGCGCAATCGCAGGAGCCGGTGTCGGAAGCTTGGCACACCGACCTGTTCCGCAGCCTCTGCCCGGTGACCGGCCAGCCGGACTGGGCCTCCATTCTGGTGTCCTACACCGGCCAGCCCATCATGGCCGAGTCGCTGCTGGCCTATCTGGTGTCGTTCCGCGAGCACGCCTGCTTCCACGAAGACGCCATCGAACGCATCTACATGGACATCCAGCAGCGCTGCCAACCGGCCCGGCTCACCGTCTCCGGCCACTTCCTGCGGCGCGGCGGCCTGGACATCAACCCCTATCGATCCAACGAGAACGACACCCCCCCGCAGCGCCGCCTGCCGAGGCAGTAGGCCGAACCAGCCCGCCACGGACGGGCCCATCTACTTTTGCCCGCCAACTTCCGCTAGACTGCGCTGCCCGGATGGCCGGATCGATGGCGGTCCAGTCCGGTCCTCCCGCAACGTCAGGTTGTGAACCCCGCCAGGCCCGGAAGGGAGCAACGGTAGCAGCCAAAGCGTGTGCCGGGATGAGGCTGGACCGGATCGCCACCCGGCCCAGTTTGGCCGAAGCCCCATGGCCGGCCAGCGAGCGCCAACCCGGAGAGGTGTCCGAGCGGTCGAAGGAGCACGCCTGGAAAGTGTGTATGCGGCAACGCATCGAGGGTTCGAATCCCTCCCTCTCCGCCAATAGCGTCATGAAATCAATGGGTTAAGGTACTCATACCGCAATTCGTACCACAAAATGACCGAGCCTAAGCGCGCTTCCATGACTCCATATGGACCCTCGATACCGTTCCGGGCAGCCACCGCACGTTGCAAGCAACCCTCCTCCCCACCGATAGGCACACCTCCATGAATCGCGCAGACGACCTTTTGCTTGAGTGGCACCACGAGACGATGGTTGACGGCCCCCCCGCCAACCCCTCTGACGTACCAGGCGTGTACGCACTGGCCGTAGCCAAGCGCCTTGGCGGACCCACCGCCAAGCATTTGGTGACTCCGTTCTACGTCGGCCGGACCAGCGGTCTGCGCGGTCGCTGGTCGGATCACCGGCGCAACTGGTTCACAAGCCCCGGCCCGAAGTACACCATCCCCACAAGTGCTGACGACTTCCTGTCCGATCCCGTGGCTGCGATCAACAACGACAACCTTGCGAAAGGGCTGCTTGACCGGAAATCCATCATGGCGGCTGTGCGCCAGAAAACTTGGTTCTGCTACGCGGAGTACGACGGATGCCGGCTGGGCGAGATTGAGACGATGCTGCAGGAAGCGGTCAAGGTCCTCTGGCGCATCACGAAGCAAGGCGAGATAGGCGACTCCGGTTACCGCGTCATGCCGCGGCCCGGACTTTGCGTGCGAAACGCGCTGCCGGACAACCTCGCGGGCCTCCTGCCAACGCGTATCAAGTGGGTGGGGGCCACCGTCCTCAGCTAATAGACTCTCATTCGCCCGCCGCGAACGCCACTCCTGCTCCCCAGCCGAAGCCCGAGCTGTCATGGATGACCGGCTTGACATTCTTTGTATATCTATACATAGTCGTTTTTCGCGAAGCAGCGTTGCGCATCGCGATGATTCGAAGGACGCGATGTGTTGGAATAGGCTCACGGTGGACTAAAGGGGGGAGATTCCATTGACTAGTGTGGTCGACGCAGGCAGCACGGACATGGTTGGATTCCAACGGCTTGCGGATTTTGCAATGGTGTCCCCGAATGGCGGCAGCGTCGCGGATCGTCGGCGTCTCTGCGAGCGTTTCGCGCCCCGGCTTTCCGTCAACCCGCGACTCAATCGGCGAACGGTTTCGTATCAAGGAAACAAGGCCGTTCCGGGATTTCGGTGGCTGAAGTACAAGGAAGGTTTTTCCCGGGATTTGGTATTGGACCTGATTCAGGCGCACGAGCCAGAGTCGGTTCTGGACCCCTTCGCTGGCACCGGCACAACGCCGCTAGTGGCCGCTAGTTGCGGTGTTCGAGCCACGGGCGTCGAGATCATGCCCGTCGGGGTGGCAGCCGGGAAGGCAGTGATTGCGGCGGCTGAGGATGTTCCTCGCGCAGCGTTCCACGAGGCGGCTAACGGACTTTTAGCCCATGTACGGCGAGCAGGCCCTACTCCGACGGCGTTCGCGTTCCCGCACGTTCGCATTACGCGAGGGGCGTTTCCCGAGAACTCTGAAGCGGAAATCGCCAAAGCCCGGGAGTTCAACACCAGGGTTGATGCCCCCGCCATTGAAACACTACTGAACTTGGCTTGCATGTCGGTACTGGAGGAGTGCAGCTACACGCGCAAGGATGGCCAGTACCTGCGGTGGGACTATCGGTCCGGTCGCTCCCGCACACGGATGGACAAGGGTGAAGTGGCGCCGTTCGCAGAGGCTCTCGAAGCGCGTTTGTTCGAGATGCTTGAGGACTTTGATGAGCTCAAGTCAATGTACGGAGGTAAGAATCGTCCGGAACTGATCACTGGAAGCAGCCTGGAGGTGCTACGCACGCTGCCCGATCGTTCCTTTGACATGGTGATCACGTCACCGCCATATGCCAACCGTTACGACTACACGCGGACTTATGCCTTGGAGCTTGCATGGCTTGGCTACGGACAGCAGGACTTCATTGATCTACGTCAGCGACTGCTGACGGCAACGGTTGAGAACAAAGAGAAGCGGGACTGGCTGAACTCGGTTTATACCGATGATTGCAGCGAGCTGTCGCGCGCATCATGCATGTATCAAGAATCCGCCGTCCACGAGGTGCTTTCGATTCTGAGGGAGAAAAGCTCCGAACTGAGCAATCGGAACATCATCCGGTTGATCGAGGGGTACTTTTTCGAGATGGCCGTGATCGTAGCGGAACTAGGGAGAGTAGTGCGACCAGGCGGCGTAGTCCTCATGGTCAACGATAACGTGCAGTATCACGGAGAGGAGGTGCCCGTGGATTTCCTCTTGGCGGACTACGCGGAGCGGTCTGGTTTCACCTGCGCCAACATCTGGATGTTGCCACGCGGTAAGGGCAACTCCAGCCAGCAAATGGCTAGATTCGGGCGTCGGGAGATCAGAAAGTGCGTCTACAGGTGGGTCCGAAGTGGCTGATCAGCACGACGCCAAGTACAAGTCTGGATTGTTTTCGCAGATTTTGCGTCAACGGGAAGATAGAGCCCTCCGGAAGATCATTGAGGATTTCGATGATGTTCTTCGCTTCAAACCCCTCGAGGAACTCATGATCAGCGAAGCGGCGTGGGCGCATGTGGAGGCGCAAGGGATGGTGCCAGAGTTGGTGTTTGCTCATCCGGATCTACTGCAGAGCCACCCTGAGACGTCGCAGTACTATCGAGGAATGGGGCTTCTCTCGCAAAAGCAAGTGGGCCAACTGTCTGTGAACGTGTCTGGGTGGGAGAGTGGATCACGAAAGGGGAAGGTCCCGCATGCGAGTTGCTTAAAGGTCGCCCGTCTCTACAACACGGTCATAAGTTCGATCATAGAAGGATCGACTGACTGGACGCTTGAGAACGGCTACCGGAACATCGTCGCGATGATGGGGATCCGCCTTGATGGGATGTTCCGCAACAAAATCGGGCAGATGGCCGAGGAGTTGGTGAAAGGCAGAATTGCGCAGTGGCTAAAGGGCAAGGGATTGATTGAAAGTACCGGGGAGGGATGGTACGAACTGGCAGACGGCTACACCATGCGCTACGGGTCCGAGCCAGACATTTCGTTCCTCAAGAACGGGCAGGTCTTGGCCACGATAGAGATTAAAGGCGGCAAGGATCCTGCTGGCGCGTTGGAACGGCTTGGGGCTGTCCAGAAGAGCTTTGCCGAGACACCGCCGGGCTGCACAAACATGCTGATTGCCGGGGTCGTCACCGACGAGATGCAGACTCGGCTGGACCAGATGGGCGTCACCAAGGTGTTCTACCTAGACGACATCGCCTCAGAAGGCGCGAAATGGGACGCTTTTGTGCGCGAACTCTTCCACCACACGATCAGGATTGCTTAACTAAGGTCTGGCCACCTCCAACCCGTCGGGTTATCTCGCATACAACCGGCGGGTATACGGAAATCGCCTCTTGACCAGACTGTAGCAACGTGGGGTTCACAAAGCGGCGCTTGGCTCGCCCAGCGTAACGACATCAGGAGTAACTGGATGCTCACCGGAACCTGTCTGTGCGGAGACATCGCGTTCGAAGTCGATGGGCCGGTCGATGTAGTGGGCCACTGCCACTGCTCCATGTGCCGCAAGTTTCACGGCAGTGCGTTCGCCACCTTTGGCACCACGGCGGTAGAGGGTTTTCGGTGGGTGCGTGGGGCGGAGCGGGTCAGAACCTATCAGTCATCGGCGCTGGGCTATCGTCGCTTCTGTCCCCGTTGTGGCTCCGCTGTGCCAATGAGCGGAGAAGGGCAACCGTTCGCGCTCTTGCCGATGGGCAACGTCGCCGAAGACCCCGGCACGCGCCCGCGTTTGCACTTCTTCACCGGCTCCATGGCGCCCTGGCACGCCATCGTGGACGACCTGCCTCAACATGAGGTGTATCCGGCGGAATTCGGGCCGAACGCCCCTACGGCGGACCGTCCAGTGCGCGAGCCAGAAACGCCGGGCGCCATCGGCGGAAGCTGCCTCTGCGGTGCGGTCGCATTCGAATTCGACAGTCCCCCGCTACGGATGTACAACTGCCACTGCTCTCGATGCCGAAGGGCTTTAAGCGCGGCGTATCAAACCGTTCTGCGTGTAGGCAGCAGCGGATTTCGCTGGCTGGCCGGTGGCGACAACATCGTCAGCTACCAAATGCCGGGAACTCGTTTCCAATGCGCGTTTTGCCGCACCTGTGGCTCCCGAACGCCTTGGGAGCGGGACGGTGAGTTGTGCGTTCCTGCAGGCTCTCTTGACAGCGACCCGGGCATGAAGCCGAGCGCCAATATCTTCACCGAATCGCGTGCTGCTTGGACGGTTGTGGATCAAAGCCTCAAGACTTGGCCGGAAGCCGCAAGCTGATGTCCTTTATCGTCTTCGATTCGAGTCAGCTGCGGATCGCTTACCTTCCCAGGCGCAAGCGGAAGCGGGCATAGAGCGTACGTCCCTTGATGTCGTGCACGAAGCCGTCGTAGCCGGGCCGCAGGTTGTGGCGCTGCACGCCGTCGCGCCCGGTCGGCAGCGGCGGCGGGTCCCGATCGGTCAGGTTGCGTGCGCCGAGGTAGAGCGTGGCCTCGCTGCCGAACAGGTTCGGGGCGGTGTAGGCGTAGTTCACATCCAGCGTCGTCCAGGAGGCGATTTTCGGCAGCGACGCCACCTCGTCGTTCCTGTAGGCGTCCACGTAGCGCACAGTCAGGCCAGCGGCGTGCCGCTCCCGGCGCCACGCGACGCCGAGATTGAAGCGCAGTTCGGGGGTTGGCGCGAAGCCGTTGGTGTCGTTGCGGCTGCCGAGCCGGTCCACAAAGCCCTCGCCGGCGGCGTCCACGTCGAATCGGGTCAAAAGCGTGGCGTCAGCGCTGATCCGCAAGTCACCGGCGGACAGCGCGAGGTCGTAGTAGGCGTTCAGGTCGAGCCCTTGGGTCCGCACGGCCCCGACGTTGCCGTAGTCGGTCGTCACGACGCTCAACTGCCCGGAAGTGTCGCGCCGCACCCGGGCGTCGTTGGGCTGGCCGTCGTCGCGGCAGTCGTCGTCCACGATGGCTTGGAAGCTGCGCCCCTGGGCGATGACGTCGCGGTAGTGGAGCGTCCAGTAGTCGAGGCTGACCGCGGCGTTCTCCAGGGGCTGCAGCAGCACCCCGAAGTTGGCCAAGTGCGCCGTCTGCGGTCTTAGGCCCCCGCCGCGCAGCAGGGTGGCGACGGCGAAGTTGTCGCCGCGGTTCAGGATGGCGCCGGAGGCGTCCACGGTGCAGCTTCCGACGCCCTGTCCGTCGAAGCGGAACGGGTCTGTGAGCGTGCGCGAACTGGTGTTTCCGGCCACCTGGAACACGCTCGGCGCTTGGAAGGAGGTGCCCCAGGACGCACGCAGCGACAACCAGTCGCTGGCGAAGAACTGGGCAGCGATCTTCGGATCCGTCGAGTTGCCGGCCCGGTCGTAGCGCTCATGGCGGGCGGCGACCTGCAGTTCGGCGCGATGGCCGAACTGCACAAGGCTCTCGGCGAACAGCGCCCAGGTGCGCTGCTCTGCCGCCGCCGGCAACTCGATGATCGCCCGCGGACCCTCGCCAGTGGCGTTCAACGGGTCGGGCCGGAACGCGTAGCTGAGCTCCCGGTACCGGGTGCCCACCGCCAGCGTCACCGGCTGCCCGCCCCACTCGAACGCCTCGCTGGTGGCAACCAGCTCGGCGACGTTCTGAATGCTCCTCGCGCTCTCCCGCCGCACGCTTTCGAATCGCTTCAGCGTCTCCGGGTCGTTGGCGGCGCGTCGGCCGACTAGCGCTGGCGCCAAGCCGTCGTCGGCCACGGTCTTGGGCGTGACCAGGTCGGGCGCGATCAGCCGTGTGCCGAACGGATTCCACCGGCCCTCCGTGAGGGCGCGGGCGAACTCGGAGGCGATCCAGTGGCGCTCCGAGCGCACCGAGAGGTCCGTCCTGGCGCGGGTGAAGTGCCCCTCGCCCGTCCAGCCGCCGGGCAGTTCGGCCTCGAACCCGACCAGGGTCCTCAAGCTGTCGAATGCACGAACTTCGTCGCCGGAGTTCCTGCCAGCGGCCTCCGCCCCGAGCGGTCGGCCGAAGTAGCCGAGCGGGACCGCCTCGTGCACCCGGGGGTTCCAGTCGGACGGCGCAACGTAGGTGAGCGCGCCGTCGCCGTCCGGGTCCGTCCAGAAGTTGAAGGGGTGGTTGGCGGGCACGAAGAACTCGTTGGTCCGCTCGACGTTGCCGTTGAACAGCAGCATGTTGCCCACCCGGTCCGTCACGTCGTTGGCCGAGTAGCCGATCTCCGAGAAGAGCGTCACCGGGCCAAGGTGGAAGTCGGCCTCGGCGAAGAGCTGCACCCGTTGTTCGGCGGCGATCATCGTGCGCTGGTCGGAGAAGTCCATGCGGCACAGCGCCCCGCTTGGATAGCCGCCGCCAGCCCGGCAGTCCGGGTCGGGGAAGCGCGGCGTGTCGAAGCCGTTCACCTGGAATGGCGAGTAGCTGCCGTCGGGGTTGGCCACCGCGCGCCGGAAGCTGCCCGGCGAGCCTCGCCCCGAATCGAACGAGCCGTCCACGATGTCGCCGTCGCCGTCCGGGTCGATGGCCCGGGGGATCAGCCAGTCGAACTCGGTGCGGAAGTTCTCGTCCTGTTCGTACCACGAGCCGTAGAGACTGATGTGGCTTCTCTCGGTCTCCAGGCCGGAGGCGAAGCTCAGGTCGTACGCCTGGTTGCTCGCGTCCCGGTAGCCGCCGGCGATCTCGAATCCCGTGAAGCCTTTGCGGGTGACGATGTTGGCCACGCCCGCCACAGCCTGGGAGCCATAGGTGGCTGAGGCCCCGTCGCGGAGGATTTCCACCCGGTCGATCATCAGCACCGGCAGCGTGTTGATGTCGAAGAAGCTTTGCCCGACGTCGTTGGAGACTGGCGCGAACCCGGCCCGGCGGCCGTTGATCAGGGTCAGGGTGGAGGAGAGCCCAACGCCCCGCAGGCTGAACTGCGCGACGCCCTGCAAATAGGTCTGCTGCGTCGCCAGGTAAGAGCCCGTGTTGGCGGTGAGGCTGGCGAGAATGTCCACCGGCTGGGCGGCGCCGGCAGGCCTATTCAAAAGTCCTTGATTTGCCGTTGATCGGTCGGGTTTTTGGA
>VYDB01000059.1 GCA_009843635.1 Gammaproteobacteria bacterium | reverse complement strand
CTGGCCCAGGTCGGGCGGGGTGAGCGGGCGGGTAGCTGGATCGCCGAATGCCTGCAGGCCAAGGATCGTGCGCTGATCGGCAAGACTGCGCCGCCCCACGGCCTCTACTTGGTGCATGTGAGCTATCCGGGAAAGGACTTTCCACCCGGCGGGCCGCCCCCGCTGCTCGCCGCTTCGGGAACTTGAAATTTGACTGGTTCGAGCGCTCGAATCTCTCTAAACTGCCGCCGCTTCGAGAGAAGGTTGATCCATGGCCCTCAAAATCAAGATCTGCGGCATCACTCGGGCGGAGGACTTGGAAGTCTTGGTGCGCCTGCAGGTCGATGCGGTCGGGCTGATGTTCGCGGAAGAAAGTCCGCGGTGCTTGGCCCTTGAAGACGCCCGCTGCCTTGCGGAGCAAGCCCAGGGCCGCATAGCGCGAGTGGGCGTGTTCGCCGATGCCGAGCCTGCCTTGGTGCAGGCCGCCATCGACCAAGTGGGGCTCGATGCGCTCCAGTTCCACGGTCAGGAGGATGCCGCCTACTGCGCGGCTTTCGGCCTGCCGTACCTTAAAGGGTTCAAGGTAACCGGCGCGGTGGATGAAGGTGCCCTCAGGCAGCGCTATGCTGATGCCTGCGCCCTGCTTTTGGATGCCGGAGCTGGTGGCGGCGAACCGTTCGACTGGCGGCATTGGCCAGACCAGCCTTCCGGCCCTTGCATTCTGGCCGGGGGGTTGGGCCCGGACAACGTGGGCCACGCCGTGCGATTGCTGCAGCCTTGGGGCGTGGACGCGAGCAGCGGCGTGGAAGGTGCGCGAAAGGGCGTGAAGGATGCTGGCAAGATGATGGAATTCGTAGCGGAGGCGCGCCATGCCGCAGCCGGGGAGTAACTACGCGCAGCCCTCGTCAGACGGCCACTTCGGCCAGCACGGGGGGCGCTTCGTGGCGGAGACGCTGATCCATGCCCTTGATGAGCTGGAGGCGCTCTACGAGCAGGCCAAGGCGGATCCGGAGTTTCAGGCCGAGTTTGCCGAGGACCTGGCCCGCTTCGTCGGGCGGCCGTCGCCCCTGTATTTCGCCCGGAGGCTGACCGATCGCTTGGGCGGGCCGCAAATCTACTTGAAGCGCGAGGATCTCAACCACACTGGCGCGCACAAGATCAACAATTGCATCGGCCAGGCGCTCCTGGCGCGGCGCATGGGCAAGCCGCGGGTGATTGCCGAGACCGGGGCGGGTCAGCACGGCGTCGCCACTGCCACCGTGGCGGCCCGATTCGGCCTCGAATGCCAAGTCTACATGGGGTCTGTGGACATCGCCCGCCAAGCGCTCAACGTTTATCGCATGAAGCTGCTCGGCGCCTCCGTGGTGCCGGTCAATTCGGGATCGAAAACCTTGAAAGACGCCTTGAACGAGGCGCTGCGCGACTGGGTGACCCACGTGGACGACACCCATTACATTATCGGTACGGTGGCTGGCCCGCACCCCTTTCCCATGCTGGTGCGGGACTTTCAGTCGGTGATCGGCCAGGAGGCGCGCAGCCAATGCCTGCAGCAGATGGGACGTCTGCCGGATACGCTGGTCGCCTGCGTCGGCGGCGGCTCCAATGCGCTCGGCTTGTTCCATCCGTTCATCGACGATGAGGCCGTGCGGCTGGTAGGCGTTGAGGCAGCGGGGCTGGGGCTGGAAACGGGGCGTCATGCAGCACCCTTGAACGATGGCCAAGTGGGCGTTCTGCACGGCAACAAGACCTACCTGATGCAGGATGCCGACGGCCAGATCAGCGAAACCCACTCCATATCGGCGGGCCTGGACTATCCGGGCGTCGGCCCGGAGCACAGCCATCTCAAGGACATAGGCCGGGCCGAATACGATGCGGTCACCGATGAGGAGGCGCTGGCCGCCTTTCGCCTGCTCAACGAGACCGAGGGCATCATGCCGGCCTTGGAGAGCAGCCATGCCGTGGCCTGGGTGGTGCGTGAAGCGCCGCGGCTAGGCGCCGGGCAGATCGTCGTGATCAATCTGTCGGGGCGCGGCGACAAGGACATCGAGACGGTGGCCAAGCTCGACGGCACCACGCTGTGAGCCGCATCGGCCAAACGCTCGAAGCGTTGCGCAGCCAGCAGCGGACCGCGCTGGTGCCCTTCATCACCGCGGGGGATCCCCACCTTGACGCCACCGTGCCGGCGTTGAACGCCTTGGTTCAGGGCGGCGCCGACCTGCTGGAGCTTGGCGTGCCGTTCAGCGATCCCGAAGCGGACGGCCCGGCCATCCAGGCTTCATCGGAACGCGCCCTAGCGAACGGCACGGGATTGCGTGACGTGCTCGACTGCGTGGCCGAGTTCCGCGCTGGCAATGACCAGACGCCCGTCATCCTCATGGGCTATCTGAACAGCGTGTTGGCCATGGGGGAGGGGGCCTTCGCCACCGCCGCCGCCGAAGCGGGGGTGGACGGGATGATCATCGTCAACCTGCCTCCGGAGGAGTCGGACTCACTGCGGGGCGCCTTGGCGAAGCAGGGCATCGACCTGATCCTGCTGGCCGCGCCCACCACCAGCGACGAGCGGCTCAGCGCCATCGACCGAGCGGCCACCGGCTTTGTCTACCTAGTGTCGCTCAAGGGCACCACCGGCGCCGACCACATCAGCATCGGCGAAGTCAAGCAGCACTTGGCTCGGCTGCGGGCGCGCACCCGGCTGCCGATTTTGGTCGGCTTCGGCATCAAGGATGGGCCCACCGCACGGGCCTTGGGCAAGCAGGCCGACGGCGTGGTGGTCGGTGCCGCCATCGTCTCGCGCATGGCGGCGCTTAGCGCGGATACCGATGCCATTCCGGAGACGCTGCGCCAATTTGCTCACGACCTCCGCCAAGCCTTGGATGCATGAAGCCCACTGACCGTAGCCTAACGTGGTGGCTGGGGCACATGGAGGCACTCAACCCCGCCAGCATCGACTTGGGGCTTGCGCGGGTGCGCGAAGTGGGCGAGCGCATGGCGGTGCTTGCGCCCGCGCCCGTTTCGGTGATCGTGGCCGGCACCAACGGCAAGGGCTCCACCTGCGTGTGCCTGGAGCAGATCCTGCTCGCTAGCGGGCGGCGCACCGGCTGCACGCTGTCGCCGCATCTGGAGTCCTTCCGGGAGCGGGTGCGAATCAACGGCATCGAAGCGGACCAAGCCACCCTGTGCACGGCCTTCGAGGCGGTGGAGGCGGCACGCCGCGATCTTGCCCTGACCTATTTCGAGTACTCGTGCCTGGCGACGCTATTCTGCTTCAAGGCCGCCGCCGTGGACGTGGCGATCCTTGAGGTCGGCCTCGGTGGCCGCCTCGACGCCTTCAACATCGTCGATGCGGATGTGGCCGTCGTCACCAGCATCGGCCTCGACCACATGGCCTACCTAGGCGACTCCTGCGAAGCCATTGGCGCGGAAAAGGCGGGCGTTTTCCGCGCCGGCCAACGCATTGCCTTGGGTGCCGGGATGCCGGATAGCGTTTTGGCGGCGGCGGCCCGCGCTACCCGGTCGCCGATGCGTTGGGGGGAGGACGTTCGCCTGCTGGCGGAGAACAACCGGACCGGCGTCCCGACTTGGCACGTCGAAATGGACGGGCGGCGCTTTTCCGGCTTGCCCTTCGGCGTCCTTCCAGCCGAGAACTGCGCCTTGGCCACCGCCGCGGCTTGCGCCGTGGATGCCGTCATGGGCGAAGACCGGGTCGATGAACCTTGCGTTCATCGAGGCTGGTCCGAGGCATGGCTGCCTGGCCGCCTCGAAGCCTTCAACGCCGGTGGACGGCAATGGCTGGTCGATGTGGCTCACAATCCCTTGGGTGCCGCGTTCCTCAATGTGGAAATACCGAGGCGTTTTCCTGCACGCCGCGTGGTGGCCGTGTTCGGCAACCTGCACGACAAGGACAGCGGCGCCGTTTGCCAAGCGCTCGACGGCTTGGTTCGCCATTGGGTGCTGGTTGACACGACCGGACCTCGCGGGCTCACCGCCGAGGAGCTGTCCAACCGATGCGGCGGCGTCGAATGCTCCGTTGCGGGCGACTTGGATGCCGGTTTGGCGCTCGCCCGTTCGCTTACCGAGCCATCTGATGTTATTCTGGCATTCGGTTCGTTTGCAGTGGCCCAAGCGGCGCGCTCCAGATTGACGATGACCGACATAGCCCATAGGCCTCGCGGTGAGTGAGCAAACCCGCTACCGGATCACGGGCGGCCTGTTCCTCCTAGCCATAGCCATCATCTTTCTGCCCATGCTGTTCGACGACGACGGGGTTCCGTCCGTGGAACTCGCCCCTGTGGATGCCGGCTATCAGCCTCCGGTGGTGGAGGCCTTCGAGGAGACGGTGCCCGAAACCGACCTCGCCGCCCGAGTCCAAGCCTTGCGCCAAGAGGCGGATGACCAAGGCTTCCACCGCAGGACGGGAACCCGCATTGGCGAACCGGTGCTGTCGCTTCCCGACGACGAAACCGGCGTTTGGGCGATTCAGCTCGGCAGCTTCTCCGAGGCGGGCAAGGCAACCGCCTTTCGCGACCGGCTGCGCGCGGACGGCCACGAAGCCTTTACCAGCATGTTCAAGCGTGGCGAAGGCACCATCATGCACCGAGTGGCCGTGGGGCCCTTTCTCTCCGAAGAGCGGGCCAGCAGCCTCGCCACTGACCTTGAGGACCAGTACGGGGAGACGCCCAAGCTCATGGCGTTTGGAAACTAGGAGCCGACCGATCGCCAGCCTCGACATCATTGTCCTTGTGCTGGTGGTGGCGTCGGCATTGATCGGGCTGTTTCGTGGCCTGATGCGCGAGGTGCTGTCCCTCGCCATCTGGGTCTTTGCCGTCCTCGGCACAATAGCGCTTGGTCCGCTGGTTGCCGATTGGCTGACCTTTGGCTCCGAGGCGGCGCAGGCCGTTGCCGGCTACGCCATCGTCTTCGTGGCGATCATCCTGCTTGGCGCAATGGTTCAGAAGCTGGTAGCCAAGGCACTTGATGCGACCGGCCTGTCGGGCACCGACCGGGTTTTGGGACTGGTGTTCGGCGGCGCTAGAGGCTTGGCACTTTGCCTAGTCGCGTTCGTCGTCCTGCGCCCCTTCGCCGAGGACGCCGCTTGGTGGCAGGCATCCCTCGCGCCGCCCTTGCTGGCTGAATTCGAAAACGAATTGTTGGAATGGGTCGGCGGCGTTGACGCCGACGCTTCAGACTTGAGGATGGAAACACTCTAATGTGCGGAATCGTCGGCTTGGTTTGCGCTGATCCGGTCAATCAGCAGATTTACGATGCCTTAACCGTGCTGCAGCATCGCGGCCAGGACGCCGCTGGCATGGTGACCAGCGATGGCGTGCGGCTGCACTTGCGCAAGGACAACGGCTTGGTGCAGGACGTCTTCGAGCAGCATCACATCGACCAACTGGTCGGCAACATCGGCATCGGCCATGTGCGCTACCCCACTGCCGGCTCGTCGAGCTCCGCCGAGGCGCAGCCCATGTACGTCAACTCCCCCTATGGCATCACCTTGGCGCACAACGGCAACCTGACCAACTCGGACGACTTGAAGGCGGACCTGTTCAGCGAGGACCGCCGCCACGTCAACACTGGCAGCGACTCGGAGGTGCTGCTCAACGTCTTCGCCCATGAACTGCAAATGATGAACGTCGATCATCCGAGCGCCGACGACATCTTTGCCGCCATTGCCGGGGTGCATCGGCGTTGCCAAGGCGCCTATGCCGCGGTCGCCATGATTACCGGTGCCGGCTTGGTCGGCTTTCGGGATCCCCACGGCATTCGGCCCTTGGTCTATGGCCGCCGTGCCTGTGAATACGGCTGGGAGTACATGATGGCCTCCGAGAGCGTGGCCTTGGACATGCTCGGCTTCGAGTTTGTCGCCGACGTGGCGCCCGGGGAGGCCGTGTACGTGAGCGACCAAGGCGAGATCGCCAAACGCCGCTGCGCACCTGTCGCGGTCCACACCCCCTGCATCTTCGAGTACGTTTATCTCGCGCGCCCGGATTCCATTCTCGACGAGATATCCGTGTACAAATCGCGGCTGCGGATGGGCGAGCACCTAGCCGCCCGCATCCTTGACCGCTACCCCAGCCATGACCACGACATCGACGTAGTGATTCCGGTTCCGGACACCGGCCGCACCGCAGCGCTGCCACTGGCCTATGAGTTGAACGTCAAGTACCGGGAGGGCTTCGTCAAAAATCGCTACATCGGACGCACCTTCATCATGCCTGGGCAGCAGATGCGCCGCAAATCAGTGCGCCAGAAGCTTAATGCCATCGAGCTGGAGTTCCGGGGCAAGAACGTGCTGCTGGTGGAAGATTCCATCGTACGCGGCACCACCAGCAGCCAAATCGTGCAGATGGCCCGGGAGGCGGGCGCCCGCAAGGTCTACTTGGCGTCAGCCGCGCCCCCCATCCGCTTTCCCAACGTCTATGGGATCGACATGCCCGCAGCGAGCGAGTTGTTTGCCTTCGACCGGAGCGAAGAGGAAGTGGGCCGCATGATCAACGCCGACTGGCTGACCTACCAGCGCTTGGAAGACTTGATCGAGAGCGCTCGGGAAGGCAACCCAGCCATCAGCGCCTTCGAATGCTCGGTATTCGATGGCAACTACGTCACCGGCGGCATCGACCAAAGCTATCTGGCGCGTCTCTCCGCGGACCGTAACGACCAAATGAAGCAGCGGCGCGAGCTGCAGCGGGACCGCACCGTCATCGAGCTGCACAATCATGCCTGAAACGTCGGGCAGCCCTTGCATCGGCGTCTGCTCCACCACCTATGGCGACTTGATTTGCCGGGGCTGCTACCGCTTCGCCCACGAAGTGGCGCAATGGAATGGCTATGAGCCGGCGCAGCAGGCCGCCGTCTTGGACCGGCTTGCCAAGTTCCGAATTGGTACGGTTAGGCGGCATCTGACCCCAACGCAAATCGACCAATTGGTGCAGCAGGCTCCATCGGTGAAGCTGCGGCGGGTTGGTGAGCGCAGTGCGGAAGCCATCGCCTACGAGGTGTTGCGACGGCTGAGCCTGTGGCGGCGGCCGCTGCCCTGGCCGGTCGGGGACGGCGACGGCACAACCCAGGCGCGGAGCCTATTGGAGCGAATCGACCAAGAGATGCGGGAGCGTTCCGAAGCCCACTACGAACGCAGCTTCCGCATCGCCGCCCAGTGACTGCGAAACCTTGGATACCAGTTTCGCGCCATTGATTGACCACTGCGTCGCGAAATCAGGGCAATTGGTGGTGTTCGCCTGCTGAGGGCGCGGTTGTCCAATGGTTGCATTAGTGCTACCGTATTTGCTATGGAAAAGACGCTGGCGAGAATCAGGCGGAACCCCCAGAACGTCCGGTTCGATGACCTCCGTAAGGTCTGCGATCGCTACTTCGGGTCGCCTAGGGCCCGAGGCAGCCATCTGTTCTACAAGACGCCTTGGCAGGGCGAGCCGCTCGTCAACATTCAGTCTGTGAGGGGCATGGCGAAGCCCTATCAAGTCAGACAGGTGATCAAGGCAATCGATAACTTGGAGGAGGAGTCACCATGAACGGACATGACCGATACGCCTACCGCGTCGTCTGGTCCGACGAAGATGAGATGTATGTGGGCCTGTGTGCGGAGTTCGGGTTGCTCAGCCACATGGACGACACTCCCGAAGGCGCATTCGCAGGCATCAGGGACATCGTGGCGTTCGCCGTGAACGCTCTGCGCGAGGACGGCGACCCGATCCCGGAGCCGCTGTCCACGCGACGATACAGCGGCACCCTCACTCTTCGCGTCCCTCCTGAGACCCACCGTTCCCTAGCCATGGACGCAGCTGAAGCAGGTGTCAGCATGAACCGCTTGGCCACCGAACGATTGGCGACCCGCCGCTGAACGGCCCTCGCCGTCCTTGACGCACTGGCAACGAGACGGAGGTGAGGTCTGTGGTGATGGGTTCGGGGAGCAGTACGCCGGGATTCGAGACGCGCACGGTCAGAGCATCTCGCCCACGTTGGAACTGACGAATCGAAGCCCATGAAAACCACGTCGATTGAAGCGCAACGCTTTTTGGCTTGCCCAACGCCAGATGCTTGGCTTGAAAACGCCTTGGCACACTTGCCGACCTTGCTGATCGACCACGCCAATTGCGAGAAGAAGGCCGCCGGAACCGCGCTTGGGCTGCTGTACCGCTACGTTGACAAGCCGTCATTGCTGCAGAAGCTATCCCGCTTGGCGCGGGAAGAGTTGCGCCACTTCGAGCAGGTGCTGGAGCTGATGGTGGGGCAGGGTGTCGATTACGTCCACCTCTCGCCGAGCCGATACGCCAGCAGCCTGCATCAACTCACCAGCCGCGAAGAGCCGCAGCGGCTAGTGGATTCGCTCTTGGTGGGCGCCATCATAGAGGCGCGCTCCTGCGAGCGCTTCCTACGCCTTTCGGAAGTTGCGCCCGCGCCGCTCAGTGGTTTCTACGCCCGCCTGCTGGACTCCGAGGCTCGCCACTTTCGGGACTATCTCAACTTAGCGGAGCGCTATGCCGATACGCCGCTGACACCTCGCCTAGAACGCTTCCTAGCCGCCGAAACGGCGCTGATCACCAATCCGGATTCAGAGTTCCGCTTCCACAGCGGACCGCTACCTCAAACCAAGAAGGTCAACAAGTGATCCCTGAGCGCTTCCCAAGTCGACGGCAGCGCCACCAAGGCAGCACCAGCAACCAGTCGAATGGGAGCGGATTATGGCAAAGCACAGGGTCGCGCCCCCGCCTTTCAGAGCACGGTTGGCGGGGCATGGAGATCGATCGGGCAGCAATGCTCAGCGGATTGCTGACAACGGAGGACGAATGATGAGAGGGATTGTCGCTGCAGTCTTGATAGCGCTTGGGTCAGTGCCTGCCTTCGCGCAGGATGAAATTGAATTGCAGGTGGATTGGTACGGATGCAATGATCTGGTTGATCTCGAATCCATATACGCGGACGGAGAACCCGACCTGTCTTCTCTCCGAATGAAGGCGTTGGTTTTGGCGGACGAATGCACCCTGTTTCCGGCGGGAACCCGGCTGGCCATCGGGGATCGAGCAGATCGGTACGTTGTTGTTTGGGATGAAAGCAGCGAGCCTTGGATCATGGTTAACAGGGCATTTGGCGGAGTGGAAGCGGAAGATTCTGATGCCGATGCGGGTGCAGAGATGACGCCATTGAAGATTCGCACTCTGTTTGAGGAAAACGAAACGAAATGCTGGGTTCAGACCACGGAGGATTGCGTGGAGAGTACCCGCGCGTTGTTTCTCAGCCTATGTGATGACGGCACGAAAATGCTTGATTGCATGGCGGGTTTCGCAATGGCATTCGCCGCAGTGCCGGAGTTTCAGGGACTATCGCTGATGAAGACGCAAACAGCGATTACCATTATTGGAGCGCAGGAAAGGAGAAACCAATGAGACGATTGAACGAGCAATCTGAAATCAAGGGCTTCCTCAGACATCCGTGCGGCACCCAAGCTTGGCTACAGCGGGCTTGTTGACGTCCTTCGCTCCGCCCAATGCCTGCTGCGCACGCCGGAGTTCGCTCGGTGCTAGGGCTGCACGAAGTTCCGCCTTTCTATTTTCGATGCGCTCACGGCGCACGGGTGAAAAATCCTTTGTGAGCTCATTGAAGAGCCGGTGTCCGCTCATTCGATCAGTCCCTTTTGATTCGAACCATGGTTGCTGTGCCCCGCTCAGGCTCCAACCTCATTGGACAAGTCAGGCACTTCCCTTAGTGCTCATCAGGGATCGTATTGTAGAAACGTTGTATCGCTTCCGCGTGGGTTACCCAACACCTGCTTTGTTCACGCTGCCTATAGAACCCTTTCGCATAGCGGGGATGGTCGGTGCGTAGCAAGAAACGTCGGCGTCCGCACAGAAGTACTTCAGCGGCAATCCCATCCTTGATTGGGCTCTCCAGAAGAGCCTCGATGCCGACTTTGGCTTCTTTGCCCTGCGTGACGACGACATCTGGATTCAGCACTTTGATTTCACCTGGAAGGTACCGGTGGCAGTTTAGGTAGGCCACCGGGCTTGCGTTGCCGCCTTCTCTGGGACAGCATTTGGATGCGTTGGTATGCGCAAAATGCGGCGTGATGGTATCCAGACACAACCTGCTGTCGAACTGCCTAAGAATTGCAAGCGCCAGTTCGAGTGTACGGTACCAATGTCTGTTCTGAACCAACTCCCGGGTATCCACTCGCTCTAATTCATTTCGTACAGCCTCTGGCGTCCTTTCAGCGCACGGTTTGGCCTCACCAGCATCCAGCGATATGAACAACAAGCGAGGCAACCCCAATCCGTAGTAGCTGCCAACAAACGCAGATTTGGGTCCGCCATCTGTCTTGGCCAGTGCGCACGCACGCTTCGATCTGCAAGTGAAGGATGTCGAGAGCAGGCCGCGGTGCTTGTAGTAATCTCTCAGTTCGGCGATGTACTCCATAGGTCGCCCTTACTTTTCAGATTGCATCTACGCTGCGCGCCCGGCCAGATCCATTCAACGATCCTCGGCATGTTGGAAGATCTTGGTCGCTGCGCCGATCATGGAGGCCATGTCCGCTAGGTTCGAGGGCAGGATCAAGGTGTTGCCAGCCTTGGCCAGCTCGCCAAAACGTTCCAGGTAGTCTTCCGCGATGCGCAACTGCAAGGCTTTGTCGCCGCCTTCGGCGAGCAGCGCTTCGGCCACCTTGCGTAGGCCCTCGGCAGTCGCTTCGGCGATGCGCAGAATGGCAGCGGCTTCGCCCTCGGCCTCGTTGATCTGCTGCTGCTTGGCGGCTTCGGACTCGAGGATCACGCGCCGCTTCTCGCCCTCCGCCTGGTTGATCTGCGCGTCGCGCTCGCCCTCCGACTGCAGGATGACGGCTCGCTTCTCGCGCTCCGCCCGCATCTGCTTCTCCATGGCCGAAAGCACGTCATGGGGTGGGTTGATGTTCTTGATCTCGTAGCGGAGCACCTTGACGCCCCAAGGCTCGGAGGCTTGGTCGAGTTCCTCCACAACGCTTTGATTGATGGAGCTGCGCTCCTCGAAGGTTTTGTCGAGTTCAATCTTGCCGATCTCGCTTCTCAAGGTGGTTTGCGCCAGTTGCGAGATGGCGAAGGTGAAATCGCCGATGCCGTAGGAGGCCCGTTCGGGGTCGAGCACCTGCATGTACAGCACCCCATCCACGCCCACCTGCACGTTGTCTCGGGTGATGCAGACCTGCTCAGGGATGTCCATGGCGTGTTCCTTGAGGCTGTGCTTGTACACCACCCGTTCGATGAAGGGGATGAGGATGTTGAAGCCGGGCTTCAGGGTACGCGAGTAGCGGCCAAGGTTCTCGATGACATAGGCGTTTTGCTGCGGCACCACCACCGCAGTCTTGATGATGAGGATGATCGCCGCCACTGCGATGATGGCGGCCACGATGAAGCCCAAATCCAGCATGTTTGCCTCCTAGGGGTTTGGGGTGTCTGAGACGTTCTCTTGGGTGTCCGAAACGGACGTGACTTTTAGCAGGGTGCCGTCGGTGGCGATCACTCTGGCCTGCTGGCCGCCCTCAATGGGGGTGGCGCCGGCGTTCTCCGCGCTCCAGGTGGAGCCGCGCAGGCGCACTCGGCAACGCCCGCCGGGCGGCACGTCCTCACCGGGACTGACGATGGCGCCAATCAAACTGTTGCCGAAGGCCGGCAAGCCGCCTCGAAAGCGATCATAGAGCTTGCGCCGGAACAGCACCATGGACGCAATGGCCAGAATCGAAAACGCCAGCCACTGGCCCCAAATTGGCAGCTCCAATCCCGCGAGGCCCGCAAGCCCGGTCAATATGGCGGCGACGCCCACGAAAATGAGGTAGTAGGCGGCCTCAATGCCAAGCAACTCAGCGGCCATGAGGCCGAATCCAATGGTCAGCCAACCCCACCAAGGCATCTTGATCCTCCTGTTTCAATCGCCTGCTTTGTTCAGGCCGCGAGCGGCTTGTGGCGTCAGTGTACGGCCATAGGGCGTTAAGGAATAGGGCACCGGTAGGGCTGATCCAAGGCAAAGCACTCCAAGCGAAAGCGTTGGCCGGTCTGGCGCAGCAGCCAGCCGCAGCGCGCCCAGTCGCCGAGCACGTAGCGCAGCCCTTGGGCGTGGCCGTGGATGGCCGGCCGGTGCGTGTGGCCGTGGATCAGCACCTGGCCACCCAAGTCTTCAAACAGGCGGTCAGCGGCGGCGGGATCGGCGTCCATGATGGCCATGGGCTTGACCGCGTTGCTGGCCCGGCTGGCGCTGCGCAGGCCGTTCGCTGCCGTCCGGCGCTCAATCAGCGGCTTGGCCAGCATCTCCGCCTGCCAGACGGGGGAACGGAACAGCTTGCGCATTGCCTGGTAGGCCTCATCACCGGTGCAGAGGGCATCGCCATGGGCCAGGATGAGGCGATCGTGGGTGCGAAACGGATCCGGCAGCAACTGCGCGCCCGTTCGCTCAGCAAACTGTTGACCAATCAGAAAGTCCCGATTGCCCGCCATCACCCCCACCGCAGTGCGCTGCGCCGCTCGCTCAAGCACAGCGCAGACCCGCTTAGCCAGTGCTGAATCGTCGTCGTCGCCAATCCAGGCTTCGAAAAGGTCGCCGAGAATGAACACTTCCTCCGCCCAAGCCGCTTCCGTCTCCAGGCATTCGACAAATCGCGCGAAGCGCTGGTCCTGTGTGCTGTCCAGATGCAGATCGGATAGGAAGATCCGTTTCGGCTGGGCTCGATCATCCGTCATCCAGCACCTCGCCCGCTGCCTGCAGGGTGTTGAGCAGCAAGGCCACCCGCGTCATGGGGCCGACGCCACCCGGCACCGGCGTGACCCAAGCCGCAACCTTGGCGGCGGCGTCGAAGTCCACGTCGCCGTGCAGCTTGCCCCGCTCATCCCGCGTGATGCCCACATCGATGACGACGGCACCGGGCTTGATCCAGTCCCCTTGGACCAAGCCCGGCTTGCCGACTGCTGAAATGAGGATGTCGGCTTGGCGCGCCGCAGCACCGGTGTCACGGGTGAACTTGTGGGTCATGGTGACGGTGCAGCCCGCTTGGAGCAGTTCCAGGCCCATGGGACGGCCGAGATGGTTGGAGGCGCCAATCACCGTGGCTTGGGCGCCGTAATAGTCCACGCCGGTGCGGTCGAGCAGCAGCATCACGCCCATCGGGGTGCAGGAGCGCAGGGCTGGGCGGCGCAGCGCCAGACGGCCAATGTTGTGGGGATGGAAGCCGTCCACGTCCTTGGCAGGATCGATCTGATCAATGATGCGGTTCGTGTCGATGTGTTCCGGCAGCGGCAACTGCACGAGAAAACCGTGGATGTCGGGGTCGGCATTGAGCGCCAGAATCCGCGCTTCGAGCTCATCCTGGGTGACGGTGGCGTCGATGCGCTCCACCACGGAGCGAAAGCCGACTTGCCGGCAATCCCGCGCCTTGGCGTTGACATACACCTCGGAAGCAGCGTCGTCGCCGACCAGAACCACGGCCAGCCCGGGCGGCCTTAAGCCATCGCTGACGCGCCGTTGCACGGCTTGCCGTATGTCGCGTCGATAGGCCGCAGCAATGGCCTTGCCGTCGAGTACCTGGGCTGTCATTGAGACTCCGCCACCAATTGCGCCGCACCGCAGTTTACAACGAGTCGGCCGCTGCCAGCGCCTATTGTGAGCCTCGATCAAGCCGTATAATCGCCGCGTCCTCTATCCCCCAACTACCATCCTGGGAGAAACAAGCCCATGGCGCTACCGAACCTCGAAGACTATTTCCCCGATTGGAAGGAGCGCGAGGCTTTGGCCGAAGCCATGATTCCCATCATCGGCAAGCTCTACCGCAAGAACGTGGTCGCCTATTGCTACGGACGGGCGCTTTACAACCAAAGCGTCATCCAGATCATGAAGACCCATCGCTACGTAAGGCAGGTGGCGCACAACGAGTTGTCGGAATTCGAGAGCTATCCCATCCTGAAGGTCCTGTCGGAGCTCGACCTTGGGCCTTCCCACATCGACGTGGGTAAGTTGACCACCCGCTTCATGGAGGCCACGGATGGCAACTCCGTCGATCCCTTGGAATTCGTCAAAGACGCCTGCGCCGAGGTGATCGGCCGGCATGTGCCGCCGCTGGAACAGCCCCAGGACATTGTGCTGTACGGCTTCGGCCGCATCGGCCGCCTGCTCGCTCGCCTGCTCATCGAAAAGACCGGTGGCGGCCACCAGCTACGGCTCAAGGCCATCGTGGTGCGCAAGGCCAGCAATGGCGACCTGATGAAGCGGGCGGCGCTGCTGCGCCGGGATTCGGTCCACGGCGCCTTTCTGGGCACGCTGCGCGTGGATGAGGAAAATAGCTGCCTAGTTGCCAACGGCAACGTGATTCGGGTCATCTACGCCGATCAGCCCGATGCGATCGACTACCGGCAGTACGGCATCGACAATGCCATCGTGATTGACAACACCGGCGCTTGGCGGGACGAGGCTGGTCTCGGCCGCCACCTGCAATGCCCCGGCGCCGCCAAAGTGATTCTGACCGCACCGGCCAAGGGAAGCCTGAAGAACATCGTTTCCGGGGTCAATTCGAAGTGCGTCCTGCCCACCGACGCCATCCTCGGCGCCGCCTCCTGCACCACCAATGCCATCGTGCCGGTGATGAAAGCCGTCAACGACCGCTACCGGCTGCAGCATGGCCACATGGAGACGGTGCATGCCTACACCAACGACCAGAACCTGATTGACAACTATCACAAGAAGAACCGGCGGGGCCGGGGCGCGCCGCTGAACATGGTGATCACCGAAACCGGCGCATCCACCGCCGTGACCGAACTGCTGCCGGAACTCAAGGGCAAGCTCACGGGCAACGCGATCCGGGTGCCGACGCCGAACGTCTCCTTGGCGATATTGAACCTCACCTTGTCCGAGGATGTTGACGTTGAGGGCTTCAACGACTTTCTGCGCAACGCCGCCCTGCACTCCGACCTGCAGCGCCAGATCGACTACACCGAGGCGCCGGACGTGGTGTCGTCGGACTTCGTCGGCAATCGGCACGCCTGCATCGTCGATGGGGGAGCAACCTTGGCCAAGGACAACCGGGTGGTGCTCTACGTTTGGTACGACAACGAGTTTGGCTATGCCTGCCAGGTGGTGCGAGTCGTGCAGAAGTGGGCCGGCATCTCCTATCCGCTCATTCCCCGCGACGTGGAAGAGCAGGGGTTCTGAGCCCGCCGCACAAACGACGACGCTTGAGGCCCAAGTTCAGCGGGGCGCTTTGCCCACCTCGGCCGCAGCCTGCCGCTCCCGTGCCCAACGCTGGGTGTAAGACCATAGCGTGCGCATTGAGATGCCGTGCTGGCGGTGCGCCCGCAGGTATTGATCAGGCTCCAGCGGCCGTCGGGGGTTGTCGCTCAGGGAGTCGCTCAAGGCTCGCCACAGTCCATGCTCCGTTGCCTCGTCCAGCGACCGCGGTCTTCCGGCACCCGTGGTCACGCCGAGCAAGCGCCTTGTGCGGCTGTAGTCCCGTTCTTGCATGCCGAACAGCGCCTGCATCATCAGCCTTGGCGCGTCGGCCTCGATGAGCGCCAGCCGCAGCTCTTGGTTGCGCCGCGCCAAGGCCAGGCGGCCCAACAGGACTTGGAACCTTTGCGGATCGAAACGCACCTCGAAGCAGTGCATGCACACCGTCTCAAGGTTCGCCAGCTCCGCCAGCGTCAATGCCCCGATTTCACGAATTTGCGCTGGGTCTATCCGCAGCTCCCGCAGGGCGTCCTCATCACCGTCGGCGACGCACAAGGCGGCGTAGCGCAGCAGGGCGGCGGTCAATTCCGCTTGCCTGTTCTGGCTCACGGCCTTGCCGCGGCAAGCTCATGGCCCTGCAACGCAGCAATCATGCGTCTTCGGGCACGGGTGACTTGTATTGCTCCGGATGCAGGACCAGCGTCCTGCCCGGGACTTCGCGCAGACGGCCTTGGGTGCGGGAGGCCAAATCGGCAGTGTGCGCCTCGATGCGCGCTGCCAGAGGAACGCCGGCATTCCGATGCCGGCCGGCCAACTGGTACAGATAGGGGACGGTGGTGTCGCAGCGCTCAGCCACTTCGGCCCGCTCGCGCTTGCTGGCGGCTCTGAGGAATTCGGTCATGTTCATGGGCGGAAATACTGATTTTTTGTACAGCATAGTGCAAGGGAAATTCCATGCCAAGTTCTTATCAAACTGAGGGACTTGCGCTGTAGGGTTTTTGGGTTGAGTTCGGGGGCGGCCGGGG
>VYDB01000005.1 GCA_009843635.1 Gammaproteobacteria bacterium | reverse complement strand
CATTGGTACTGGGCGGGGTCTGGGCGGGCCAAGGCCTCGATTGACTGGTTGAGGGCGGTTGCGAAGGCCGTTGGGTCGCTTAGGTCGACATCCGTGGGGAAGGGTGTGTACTCGGCAGCGAAGCCGTTCTTGACCCGGCGGGCGGTGCCGATGAGCACCGGGGCGCCGCTTTTTCCGGCCAGTCGCTGACCGAGCGTCATGGTCAACGCCGGATGGCCGAAGAAAGGGGCATGGACACCGCCTTGGGCGGGCACCTGATCGGGCAGGACGGCTGCAAAACCGCCCGACTTGAGCGTCTTGTAGGCCGTGCGCAGCCCCTTCGGCGTGCCCGGCACGAGGGTGGCGCCAAAGCGCTGGCGGGAGCGCAGCAGCAGCGGCTCAAGGCCCGCCACCCGAGGCGGGTCGTAGAGGGCGACGAAGCCTAGGCTCCCCAACACGTAGCAAAGGTACTCCCAGTTACCGTAGTGGGGCACGAGCATCAACAGGCCACGACCCTGCTCGAGCGGTTCGGTGACCAAGGACCGGCCCGATTCCTCTATGAGCAGCTTGCCCAGCCGGGCAGCGCTCCAGTGGGTCAGCGGCCCGGCTTCAATCAGCAGCCGCCAGGTGTGGCCCAAGCTGCGGCGGGCTAGCGCGCGGCGATCGCTTGAGCCCATCTCCGGGAAGCACCTAGCCAGATTGATGGCGGTGATGCGGGCCGCGTCGGTCTTCAAGGCCCAAGCCGCTGCCCCCAGCCAATCAGCTAAGCGCCACCCCAGCCCCAGGGGCAGCATGGCGAAGACGCGCAGAAGCCCCGCGAACAGCCAGCCGATCACGCCAGCGCGGCGCACTTTGCGTAAGCCGGGCAATCCACCAAGTGATCGTTGACCAACCCCGCGCTCTGCATGAAGGCATAGCAAATGACCGGGCCCACAAAGCGAAAGCCCAGTTTTTTCAATGACTTGGACATCGCCACCGAGGCATCGGTCTGGCTCGGAACCTGCTTGAGGCGGCGCCAGCGATTTTGCGTCGGCACGCCATCGACAAAGGACCATACCTGTTCCGAGAGGGAGTTCGGCAGGGCCAGGGTCGCTTGGGCATTGGTCACCACCGAGGCGAGCTTGGCGCGATTGCGGATCAGGCCTGGGTCGCCAAGCCACTCCTCCATGAGGTGCGAGTCCGCCGCGGCCAAGGCCTCAATGTCGAAGCCGAGAAAGGCTTCGCGCATGTGGTCGCGCTTCTTCAGCACCGTCAGCCAAGAAAGCCCGGCCTGCATCCCTTCAAGGATGAGCCGCTCGAACAGCGGTTGCTCGGCGCGCTCCGGCACCCCCCACTCCTCATCGTGGTAGCGGATGTACAGCGGCTCCGTGCCGCACCAGCCACAACGCTCACCCTCAGCCTTTGACCCTGAATCCACGATGGCCTATGTTCCGCGCCCGATTCCCGTTCAATTCTAACCGGAACAGCACATGCTCCTTCGCACGCGACAAACGCCCCAACCCCACGGCGGCATCGTTCGCGCCGGTCTTTTCTACGTCGGCTACGTCCTGTTCACCGTCTTTTGGGGCACCCTGTCCGTGACGGTGGGTTGGGCGATGCCGCCGCGGCAGCGCTTCGAGTTCATCATCGGCATCTGGAGCCGACGGGTTCTGGGCTGGTTGCGCCTCACCTGCGGCATCCGTGTCGAAGTGCAAGGGTTGGAGCACATTCCCGGCCAAGCCTGCGTCGTCTTCGCGCACCACGAAAGCACTTGGGAGACGCTGTTCCTGCAGTCCCTGTTTCGTCCCCAGGCCACGTTGATCAAGCGGGAGTTGCTGTGGATTCCGTTCTTCGGCTGGGCCTTCGCGCTAAACAAGCCCATCGCCATCGACCGCGGCAGCCCTCGGCAGGCCCTGCGCAAGCTGATCGACACCGGGCGCTCCCGGCTGGCGGACGGCACCAGCGTGGTGCTGTTTCCCGAGGGGACGCGCATGCCGCCGGGGGAAATCGGCTCGTTTCAGCCAGGTGGCGCCGCCTTGGCCATCGCCGCCCAGGCGCCGGTGGTGGTGGTCGCCCACAACGCTGGACGGTACTGGCCAGCCCACCGGCTGCGCAAGACGCCCGGGGTCATCCAGGTGCGGATCGGGCCGCCGGTCGCCACCGCCGGCCGCAAGTCCAAGGCCGTCAACGCCGAGGCCCGCGAGCTGATGGCGGCGCTGGTCAAACGTCTAGATTGACCACCGACAGCGCGTTGGTTTCGATGAAATCCCGGCGCGGTTCCACCTGGTCGCCCATTAGGGTGGTGAACATTTGGTCGGCGGCGATGGCGTCATCCACGGTAACCTGCAGCATTCTGCGCACTTCCGGGTCCATGGTCGTCTGCCAGAGCTGATCCGGGTTCATCTCGCCAAGGCCTTTGTAGCGCTGAATGTCGATGCCGCGCCGGGCTTGGGCGGCGAGCCACTCCAAGACCTCCCCGAAGCTCGACACCGCTTGGCTGCGCTCACCCCGTTCGATTTGCGCGCCGCTGTCGAGCAGCCCGTCGAGCGCCCGGGCCATTTGGGCGACGCCGCGATAGTCCGGGCTGGCGAAGAAAGCCCGGGGCAACAGCACACGCTCGGTCATGCCCCGGTCCAGGTATTCCACCACCGGGCACCAAACCTCGTGCTCGGCGTCAAACTCTAGGCTCACCTCGGCGTCGGCCAAGGCCGCCTCGAGGGTTTCCGCCCAAGCCGTCATGGCCGCTTCATCGCCCAACATGGCCTCATCCACGATGGGCAGGTCAACCAGCGGCACGGTCACCGCTAGGGGGTACACGCGGTACAGGCGCTCCAGGCGAGCCATGAGCGCCTGGTAGCGAATGGCCAAGTCGGCAAAGGCTTGGTCCTGCATGGCCGGCGCATCCGGGTTGACATACAGCTTGGAGCCTTCCAGGGCCAACTGCAGCAAGTAGTCGGTGAGCTCGCCATCGTCCTTGACGTAGCGCTCATGGCGTCCCTTCTTGATCTTGTACAGCGGCGGCTGGGCGATGTAGATGTGCCCGCGCTCGATCAGCTCGGGCATTTGGCGAAAGAAGAAGGTCAGCAGCAGGGTGCGGATGTGCGAGCCGTCCACGTCAGCGTCCGTCATGATGATGATGCGGTGGTAGCGCAGCTTCTCCGGCTCGAATTCATCGCGGCCGATGCCGCAGCCCAAGGCGGTGACCAAGGTGCCGACCTCCTGGGAGGACAGCATCTTGTCAAAGCGCGCCTTCTCCACGTTCAAAATCTTGCCCCGGAGCGGCAGGATGGCTTGGGTGCGCCGGTCCCGCCCCTGCTTGGCGGAGCCGCCCGCCGAATCCCCCTCCACTAGGTAGAGCTCCGACTCGGCTGGATCCTTCTCCTGGCAGTCCGCCAGCTTGCCGGGCAGGCCGGCGATGTCGAGGGCGCCCTTGCGGCGCGTCATCTCCCGCGCCTTGCGGGCCGCTTCCCGCGCTTGGGCGGCGGCGATCATCTTGCTGACCACCGACTTGGCCCCCTGGGGGTTTTCGTCAAGATACATGCCTAAATGGTTGCTCAATTCCTGCTCAACCGCCGTTTTGACCTCGCTGGAGACCAGTTTGTCCTTGGTTTGCGAGGAAAACTTCGGATCAGGCACCTTCACCGAAATGACTGCGGTCAGCCCCTCCCGGGCGTCGTCTCCCGTGGTGGTGACCTTCGCCTTCTTGTGCAGCCCCTCCCGCTCGATGTAGGCGTTGAGCGTACGCGTCAGGGCACCACGAAACCCCGTGACATGGGTGCCGCCATCCCGTTGCGGGATGTTGTTGGTGTAGGCGAACACTTGCTCCTGGAAGCTGTCGTTCCACTGCATGGCCACTTCGACGCCGATGCCGTCCTCGCGCTCGGTCTTGAAGAAAACCACGTCGTTCAGCGGCGTCTTGTTGGTGTTCAGGTAGGCAACGAAGGCTTGGAGCCCGCCGTCATACAGGAAGTGCTCCGCTTTCCCCGTACGCTCGTCCACTAAGTGAATGCTCACTCCGGAATTCAGGAAGGCCAGCTCCCGCAAGCGCTTGGTCAGCACGTCAAAGTGGAATTCGATGTTGTTGAAGGTGTCCGGCGAAGGCTCGAAGTAGCACTCCGTGCCGGTCGATTGAGTTTTGCCTACTTGGTGCAACGGATTGCGGGGCACGCCTTGCTCGTAGATCTGCTCGTAGACGAACCCATCCCGGCGAATGGTCAGGCGCAACTCCTTGGAAAGGGCATTCACCACCGACACGCCCACCCCGTGCAGACCGCCCGACACCTTGTAGCTGTTGTCGTCGAACTTGCCGCCGGCATGCAGCGTGGTCATGATGACCTCGGCCGCCGACACGCCTTCCTCGGGATGAATGTCAACCGGAATGCCGCGGCCGTTGTCGCGCACGGTTACCGACTCGCCTGGGTGGATCACGACCTGAATGTCGTCGCAATGGCCCGCTAGGGCCTCGTCGATGGCGTTGTCCACCAATTCCTGCACCATGTGGTGCAGGCCGGTTCCGTCCTCGGTGTCGCCGATGTACATGCCGGGCCGCTTGCGCACCGCATCGAGACCGCGCAGCACCTTGATATTGCGCGAATCGTAGGTTTCTTCAGCCATTAGTGCTCCTAGGCTTAACCTTGTTGGGAACGCACTTGGCCTTGTTCCACGTGAAACAAGGCCAAACTGCCATCGGAAGCCAACTTCTCAAACTCCTCTCCGGGCAGCCGCGTTGAAGTCGCGATCACTTGGCAAGTGGCCGAGTCAAGAACCGCCACCAACCGAGCCAGATGGGCGCTATCCATCTCCGCCCCAAGCTCATCGATCAGAAACAGGCTTCGGCGTTGGGCTTGCGCCTGCAGAAGCCGGGCCTGAGCCAGAATCAACGCCGTTGCCACCAGCTTTCCCTGGCCTCTCGACAGCTTGTTGCGGGCTGAAGCCCCGGAAATGTCAAGAGACAGCTCGGCTCGATGAGGACCGGCATTGGTCGTGCCTGATTTTACATCTTTAGCCAGCGAATCGCCCAACAATTTATCCAAAGATTCATCCCCCCAACCGTTTTGGTAACCCAGTTCCACTTCAAACGGCACCTCGAGCTCTTCCAGGATGGCCGCCACCCAAGGCTTCAGCTCTTCAACGTAATTCGTCCGAAAAACGTGCACCCTTTCGGCATGACGGCAGAACGCCTCGGTCCAGACGTCCAGAAATTGCTCAGAGCCTTGGCTTCCCCAAGTTCTTAAGAGCGCGTTGCGCTGGCGGTTGGCGGCCTGAAAGTCCTTCAAGGCCATGAGATAGGCAGGTTCCACGTGGAACAATCCGCCATCCAGGTAGCGCCTGCGCTCACCGGGCGCTCCGAACACCAACTCGCTGACGTTGGGAAGCAAGAGGTGCAGAGGCAGCAGGGCCGCAGCTTCCGACAACCGCCGCGTCGGCTGTTGATCGATGTGCAAAACGGTCTTGCCCCGGCGCGGCCGCGCAATGCCCAGGCTGCGCCCGGCGTCCAACTCCGCTCGAACCACCAATCCGTCCTGCCCGTCGGCAATGACCGGCCCCACGGCATGGCCGCGGAAGGATCGCCCGCGGGTGAGCAGGTAGGCGGCTTCAAGCACCGAGGTCTTTCCTGCCCCGTTGGGGCCGACAAGACAGTTGAAGTGGGGGCCAAGCTGTAGGCGAGCGGCGGTCAGGTTGCGGAGATGGTCAATCTCCAAACGGCGCATCACCACATGGAGAACCTAGACGACAGAAAAAAGTGCTAGATTTTCATGGGCATGACAACGTAAAGCGCGCTTTCGTCGCCCTCGCCCTCCATGAGGGCGCTGCTGCCCGGTTCCGCCATGCTGATGCGGATGGTCTCAGACCCTACCGCCCGCAACACATCTTGCAGATAACCCACGTTGAACCCCAACTGCATGTTGTCGCCCTCATAGGCAACCGGCACCTCTTCGCGGGCCTCCTCCTGCTCCGGGTTGTTGGCCACGATGGTCATCTGCTCGCCCTCGATCATCAGCTTGACGCCCGGAAACTTCTCGTTAGTCAGGATGCGCGCCCGCTGCAGGGCTTGGTTGAGGGTGTTCTTGTCCCCGGATAGCGACAACGGAGGGTCTCGGGGAATGACCCGCTCATAATCCGGGAACCGGCCGTCGATCAGCTTTCCCGTCAGGCTGAAGGCGCCCCGGGCAACGCGAATCTGGTTTTCGCTCAGCGAGAACTGCGCCTCCCCTTCTTCGCCGTCAAGCAGCCGGCGCAGTTCCACCACGGTCTTTCGCGGCACGATGGCCTGGTGGCGCTGCGCGCCTTCGACACCCTTATCCAAGGTGCATTGGGCCAGGCGATGGCCATCGGTTGACACCGAACGCACATGCTCACTGGTCACTTCGAGCAACATGCCGTTAAGGAAGTAGCGCACATCCTGCTGCGCCATGGCGAAGCTCACCCGGTCGATCAGCTCGCAGGCATCCTCCGTGGTCAAGGTGAACTCCACCGTTCCAGCGGCTTGGTCACCGGATGGGTAGTCATTGACCGGCAGCGTCGCCAAGGTGAAGCGGCTGCGTCCGGAACGCATCACCGCCTGCTCGCCGTCGGTTTCGAAGCTGATCTTCGCGCCCTCCGGCAACGACCGCCATATGTCAGCCAGCTTGTGGGCCGAAGTGGTGATCTCGCCGCCGACGGCAACATCGACCGAATCGACATGCGCCACGAGCTCCATGCTCAGATCGGTGCCCGCAATCGTCAGGCCCCCATCCTCGCTCACCCGAACGCAGGCGTTGGACAGAATGGGCATGGTCTGGCGCCGCTCGACCACGCCAGCGATGAGCTGCAGCGGACGAAGCAAGGCTTCACGATCAATTGTGAATTTCATGGGTCGGTTTTATCTCTTGAGGTCCGCTACCAAGCTGTGGATCTCCTCATCGAGCCCCGGGTCGGTTTGAACGAGCCGCTCGATCTTCGCGCAAGCGCTCTTCACCGTGGTGTGATGGCTGCCGCCGAACTCCTTGCCAATGTCCGAATAGGAGCGGTTGGTAAGTTCCTTGACCAAATACATGGCCACGTGCCGGGACCGCACCAAGTGGCGGTAGCGTCGCCTGGACAGGATCTCCGCAGGCTTCACATCGTAGTGATCGGCCACGGTGCGCAGAATCTCGCCAATGTTGATGGTCCGGCCCGGCCCCCCAACCAGGTGCCGCAGGGCATCTTGGGCTAATTCCAAGGTGATTTCGTCGCCGATGAACCGTGCTTGGCCGATCACGCTCTGCAGGGCGCCGTCGAGCTCGCGCACGTTGGCGTTGGCCACCGTCGCAATGTAGCCCGCCACCTCCTCACTCAAGGACACGCCGCGGCTTAAGGCCTTGCTCTTAAGGATGGCGACCCGCATCGCCTTTCCCGGCGGCTTGATCTGCACATGCAGGCCGCCGCTAAGGCGCGACTTCAGGCTGCCCTCAAGGCCCTTCACGTATCGGGGATAGCGGTCGCAAGTGACCACGATCTGCCGGCCATCATCCCACAACCTATTGAATATCTTAAGAAATTCCTTTTGGGTTTGGGGTGCGCCGGCGATGAACTGAATGTCGTCAACCAGCAGCGCATCGGCGGACTGGTAGCGCCGCGCAAACTGCTGCATGGCACTGCCGCCCAAGCGAACGGCTTCGACCATGCTTTCCAGGAAGACCTGGCAGTGGCAATACACGATGCGCACGTCGGCATCGCGGCTTTGAATGAGATTGCCAATGGCCTGCATGAGATGGGTCTTGCCGAGGCCGACCGAGCCGTGGAACAGCAGTGGGTTGTTGCTGCCCGGATTGTCCGCCACCCGCTGCGCCGCATCTTTGGCGAACCGGTTTGACTCCCCTTCAACGAAGTTTTCGAAGGTGTAGGCCGGATCTAGACCACCCCGCGCTCGGCTCTTGCCGTTGCCGCCCTGAATGCTCGGCTTGGGACCCTTTGGCTTGGGCTCCGATGGCTGCCCAACCTCGATTTCGAGCGCCTGAACCAGGCCGTCGCCACCGAATTCGGCGAGGAGCTCAACAATGAGCGGCAAATACTCCCGCTTGACTTCGTCACGGATGTAGCGGTTGGGCGCGTACAGCTTGATTCCGCCTTGAAAAGGCTGGGCTTGGAGGGGCCTGATGGTGGAGTCAAAAGCGTCAGCGGAAATATGCTCTTGCAGCTTTTGCAGACAGGTCTCCCATGGGGGCATGAACATACTCCAAAGGCTCGAATTCTTGTTGGGTTCGGCACTTCCCTCAAAGTGCGCAACCATTCTAGCGACAGCCCATCGGCCATTGGAATAGCCCGAATCAAAAAACCCAAGGGGATTTTACATAGTCAAAAAAACCAAAGAGTTAGACGAAGCAATGGAAGACAATTGCCAATAGGAAATCGGCCAACTGGGCGTGAAAAACCACTGGATAACTTGTGAATTTCTTGGCCCAATTTGGCGGCAACGGAGAAATTTTCAAGACTAACCAAAGGCTTAGTCACAACGTCTTTGTAAACGCCGTTGCTAGCATCGCGCCGAGGCCCAATCCGGCACTTCACGAGCTGCCTCATCCGCTAGAAACGGGAGGAATTGCGCACCGGAACGAGATGCCCCGGAGCGAGGGCGTCCCGCCCTCGATTGGGTCGTTGGAACACGCCTTTTTTCTGAAGGATTGAGAGAAACCGGTGGATTTCCGGTAGCGAAAACGGTGGGCTGGCGACGGCACCCGCCAACGAACGCTCAGCCAATCCAGTGGGCACCCACAGGTTTTCCGCAACCTTTTCCTTCGCCGCAGCCCGCTTCAGCGCTCAGATACAGGGTTTTGTCCACAGGTTACCCACGTTCGCTACAACAACAATTCTCCTATATTAATAAAACTCGTTATTGAGCCATTGACAGTTTCCGGCCCTCGCTCCTAGAATCGCGCTCCCCCTTGGCACTGGACGTCCCGTGAAGAGAACCTACCAGCCGAGCAACATTAAGCGGAAGCGCACCCACGGCTTTCGCGCCCGCATGGCCACCAAGGGTGGCCGCAAGGTGATCAACGCCCGGCGCGCCAAGGGCCGCAAGCGGCTCACCGTTTAGCTGGGTCAACCGGACTGGGCAGGAGGGCCAAGCCGAACGGCTTTCCTAGGCACTATCGGCTCAATTCCCCCCGCGACTACCGCCGTGCGCTTGGCCGCCGGGCGCGCCGCATCCAGTCCGGGCCGTTAAGGATTTTCGCCGTTCGCAATACAATGTCGGGCGCTCGGCTGGGATTGATCGTCGGCAAACGCGCCGTGCGCCGGGCCCATGACCGCAATCGGCTCAAGCGCACGGCCCGGGAGGCCTTTCGCCAGAGCCGTGCGGGGCTGCCGGCGATCGATGTCGTGCTGCACGTGCAGGCGCCGATTCACCACCGGGAACTGAAGCGCCGGCTTGAAGAGGCATTGGAACAGATGAGCGACCCGACAAGCGGATGATGCGCACCGCCGCCACACTGCGAACGGCTCTGAACACCTTGGCGCTGGCCATCGCCAAGGGCTGCATCCGCGCCTACCAGCTCACCCTGAGCCCCTTCATCGGCCACCAATGCCGCTTTCACCCAACCTGCTCGAACTACGCGCTCGCGGCGCTGGACAGCCACGGGCCGCTGAAGGGCGCCTGGCTGGCCCTGCGCCGCCTGTCGAAGTGCCACCCCTTTCACCCCGGCGGCTTTGATCCACCCCCGGCCCCTCGAATTGCGGAGGAAGCGCCATGATTCCCATGATCTCCCCGGAGGTGCAGCGCATCGCCCTGCTGGTCGCCTTGGGCCTAACGGGCTACTTGATGATCCTGGCCTGGAACGAGGACTACATGCAGCCGCAGCCCGCCGCCGAGCGGGCCACCGCGCCGGAACTGGACGGCGCGACCCTGTCCGGCCCAGCACCGGCCGCGGATCCCGCATCCGACATCCCGGATGCCTCCTTCATCGGCGCGCCCGATCCAGCCGCCGAGCAAGCGGCGGCGCCGGTCCGCGATGCCGGCGCCGCGGATCGGCTGATTCGCGTCACCACCCCCAGCCAGGAAGTGTGGATCGACCGCCGCGGCGGTGACATCCGCCGCGTTCATCTGCCCCGCTATCCGGTGAACTTGGATCGACCCGATTTGCCCTTTGAATTGCTTGACGTGGGCAACGGCCGCCTCTACATGGCGCAAAGCGGCCTGATCGGCCCGGATGGGCTCGATTCGGGCAGTGAGCGGCCGCTGTACCGGACTGCCCGCGCCAACTACGAAGTCGGCGACGGAGAGACCCTGGCCGTCGAACTCGAAGCCGAGGTCGGCGACGTGAAGGTGCAGAAGATCTTCGAGTTTCACGGCGGCGACTACTTGGTGGACATGATCTACCGGGTGGAGAACCGCGGCCCGGAACCCTTCCGGGCCAGCCTGTTCGGCCAAATCAAGCGCGACGCCAAGGAGCCCCCCGGACAGGAGAGCTTCAGCCTCGGTCCGCAGCCCTACCTGGGCGCCGCCCTCACCACCCCCGACTCCCGCTACGAGAAAATCGAGTTCGAGGACCTTGATGAAGGCGACTTCCGTGGCCAGGTGCAAGGCGGTTGGATCGCCTTCCTGCAGCATTACTTCCTAAGCGCTTGGGTCGCCAACGAGGGCGAGTCGAACAGCTACTACGGCCGCAAACGCGCCGACGGCACCTACATCGTTGGTTACACCGGTCCCTTGGCCACGGTGACGCCCGGCGGCCAGGGCGAATGGCGGTCCCGCTTCTACGCCGGCCCCAAGGACCAAAAGCGGTTGGAGCAAATCGCCGACAACCTCAACCTCACCGTGGACTACGGCTTCCTCTGGTGGCTGGCCGTGCCGCTGTTCGCGCTGCTCGACTGGCTGCACAGCCTGGTCGGCAATTGGGGCGTGGCCATCATCCTGCTCACCGTGCTGGTCAAGCTGGTGCTCTATCCGCTGTCGTCGGCAAGCTACAAGTCGATGGCCAACATGCGCCGGGTGGCGCCGCAGATGAAGCGCCTGCAGGAGCGCTACGCCGATGATCGGCAAAAGCTCTCCCAGGAGATGATGGGCCTGTACAAGAAGGAGGGCGTCAACCCCTTGGGCGGCTGCCTGCCCATGCTGCTGCCGATGCCCATCTTCATCGCGCTGTACTGGGTGCTGTTCGAGAGCGTCGAGCTGCGCCAAGCGCCCTTTGCGCTGTGGATCGACGATCTGGCGGCGATGGACCCCTTCTTCATTCTGCCGCTGCTCATGGGCGCCACCATGTACGTGCAGCAGCTCTTGAGCCCGACCATGGGTGACCCGATGCAGGCCCGCATCATGAAGATGATGCCGATCATGTTCACCGTGCTCTTCCTGTTCTTCCCCGCTGGCTTGGTGCTCTACTGGCTGGTCAACAGCGTGCTGTCCGTCGCCCAGCAGTGGTACGTGATGAGGAAGGCGGAAATGGCCGCCGCCCCGGTGAAGAACTAGCCCTGAGCGACACGGACACCATAGCGGCGGTCGCCACGCCGCCGGGCCAGGGCGGGGTGGGCATCGTGCGCATCTCCGGCCCAATGGCGCTCAAGATCGGCGAATCCATCGTCGGCGAGCCCTTGCCCCCGCGCCAGGCCCTGCATGCCAATTTCACCCACCAAGGCGAGCTGCTCGACGATGGCGTGGGCCTCTACTTCATGGCGCCCAACTCCTTCACCGGCGAGGACGTGGTGGAGCTGCAGGGCCACGGCGGACCCGTGGTGATGCAGATGCTGCTGAACGCGGTGCTCGCCTCGGGAGCGCGCTTGGCCCGCCCTGGCGAGTTCAGTGAACGCGCCTTCCTCAACGGCCAGATCGACTTGGCCCAAGCAGAGGCCGTGGCGGACCTCATCGCCAGCGCCTCAACCCAGGCCGCACGGGGTGCAGTGCGCTCCCTGTCTGGAGAATTCTCCTTGCTTATCAACCAGTTGGATGCCGACGTCCTGAAGTTGCGCGTCCACGTTGAAGCCGCCATAGACTTTCCCGACGAGGAGGTTGAGTTGCTGGCCCAGGGCCGCGTCGGCGAGCAAATCGAAGTGCTCATCAGCGCCGTTCAAGCACTGACCCAACGGGGCCGGCAAGGCGCATTGCTCACCCAGGGCATCAGCATCGCCATCATCGGTGCGCCCAATGCCGGCAAATCCAGCCTGTTGAACCGCCTCAGCGGCGAGGAAGCGGCCATCGTCACCGACATTCCGGGCACCACCCGGGACCTGCTCAAGGTGGACTTGGTCCTTGATGGCTTGCCGGTCCGCCTGGTGGACACCGCGGGCCTGCGCGACAGCACGGACCCCGTGGAGGTGGAAGGCGTGCGTCGCGCCCGCTTGGCAGCCGAACAAGCGGACCTCATCTTGGAGGTGTGGGATCTCGCTGCGGCCCAAGTAAACACGGTGCTATCCAGCTCGGAAAGAACGCTGCGCGTGGAAAACAAGATCGACCTGGTCGACGTCCCGCCCGGCCCCGTGAAGGACTCACCGTCAACAGTTCGAGTATCCTGCCTGACCGGCGATGGCATCGAGGCGTTGAAGGGCGCCATCAAGCACCGGGTGGGATTCACCGGCGAAGGCTCAGCCTTCAGCGCCCGGCAACGCCACATCGAAGCCCTCAACGCCGCTCTGTCGGCCTTGGAAAACGCCGCTCAGCGGCTAGAGGCCAATGCCGCCGCCGAAGTCATCGCCGAGGAACTGCGCCTGGCCCACTTGGCGCTCGGCGAAATCACCGGCGAAACCACGCCAGACGACCTCTTGGGCAGCATCTTCGCCACGTTTTGCATTGGCAAGTAACCGTGCTTCGACGGCTTCCCTCAAGCCGCCCCGATGCTGCGCCGCCAGTGCACCATCTCGATGGCCGCCGCTGCCGCTTCTAGGCCCTTGTTGAACTCATCGTCCGCGGCCCGCGCCGCGGCGTGCTCCATCTTCAGCACCGGCAGGATCTCCACCACCACCGGGCGGCGATAGCGCTGCATCACCTCCCCCAAGCCCCGCATGCACTCGTTGGTGATCATCTCGAAGTGCAGGGTCTCCCCCTTGAGAATCACGCCGAAGCAGATCAGGGCGTCGATTTCCTTGTCCACATCACGTTCCAGCAGGTCCGCGGCGGCCAAGGGCAGTTCCAGGGAGCCGGGCAGGCGATGCACCTCGATGCGCTCATAGCCATGCGCCCGCAGCGCGCCTTCGCAGGCATCCGAGAGGCTGTCCACCAGCTCGGGATACCACTTGGACTTGAGTATTGCGATGCGCCCCGGATTCTCAATGACCGGCAAGTCACTTAGATCGGCAGTGGTCTTCACGACGCCACCAGCACATCGGCGTCCTCAAGCTCAGCCAGCATGCGCTGCAGCTTGGGAATCGCCTCCATCACCGGCCCCGGGTCGGTTGCCGGCAGCGGCCCCTGTTCATCGCGCAAAGGGAGCGTGAAGCCATCGAGCCGTGAGCCCCGCAGCCAATCCAACAGCGCCTCATCCTGCATCCATTCCAACTGGTTCAGGAAGTTGGCCAAGGTGGTGCGCAGAAAGTCGGCGTCGGAATCCGGGTGCGGAACCGGGACGCAAAGCCGGTTCTTGGCCGCCTCATCATTGCCGTAGGCCGCCTCGACATGGGCGGTGAACGCGCCGCTGAACACTTGCTGGCAGGTGCGTAGCGATTGCAGCGTGATGGCCTGGCCGTCAAACACGGGCACCACGGGCCGCCGGGCCAGGCCGTCGGTGGCGCAATGCACGTGCAGCGTGGCGGGGGAAGTGGGCACGCTCCCCTGGTCGAGAATGATGGCGTCCTGCTCAATCCGCTGCACATGCCCGAGCCGCACCACGTCTTTGATGCGGCGCAGTTGCTCGAGCTCCGCCTGGGTGACCGTGGCGCAGCGATACATGGTCGGCCACACGTCGTCGTTGAATCGCAGAAGCTGGCCCGCCGCGTTGACCCGCTCAAAGACATCCCGATAGCTGGTGCCTTCAACGATGGCCCGGGCTTGCTCCGCGAAGCCCCGGTTGAGGGCGTCGGCGAACTGGCGGCCGGGCTGGATGTTGGCCCGGTCCAGCATCCAGGAATCCCGGGGCATGATCCAACTGATGCACGCCGGGTCCTTGCCGTGGGCCAGCAGGAACAGGCAGGCGTCCATGCCGGTCTTGCCGGCGCCGACGATCACGTAGCGCTCGAACTTGCCGCCCAGCTTCGGCAGCGCGTTCAGCGGCGCCCAGTTGACGCCCTCGTCGATGGCGAACGGCGGCGGCGACACGGAGGGCACGCTGACATCCACGTAGGTGGCGTCCACGATCTTGCCTGCCTCCACCGTCCACTCTTCGTCAGACACCGAGGACGTGAAGCGCCCCTCGCCCTGGTACTCGCAAAGGGGGAAGTAGCGGACCCGCCCAGAGGGCAAAAACTGGCGCTGCATCACCTGCCCGAAGTAAGCGCACACTTCGCTGTTGGTGGCCAATTCATAAAGGCCCTTGTTCCAACCATGGGTGTCTATCGCGCCGCTGCCCAGGGGCCGGGAATTGACCCCGTAGAACGACGACGGCTGGTGCAGGCGAACGAAGGGGTAGGCGTCGTTCCAATGCCCGCCGGGCTGGTGCCGCCGATCCACCATCACCACGGAGGCCTCGGTTTCGGTCATCAGCACGTCGGTGAACGCCATGCCCATCGCGCCGGCGCCGACGACCAGGTAGTCTGCTTCGAGGGTGTTCATGGGGCTGCTTGCCGCGCTCCTGTGGCGAATCGGCAAATCATACATCAGCCCGGCGCAGAGACTTGGTCCGGGAAGTCGTCGGCCAGCGCCGTGTATCCTAGCCCCACCATCAAGAAGCGGAGGCCGCAATGGGCGATTACGTCTATCCGGGCATTCTCAGCAGCGTGGCGCTGCTGATGTACTACTTCACCCTGTTCAAGTCGGGCATGGCCCGCGGCCGCTTCGAGGTGGCGGCACCGTCCCACGACGGGCCGGAAGAATACGTCCGCCACGTGCGCGCCCACCAGAACACGGTGGAGCACCTGGTGATGTTCCTGCCCGGCCTGTGGCTCTTTGCTTTGGCGGTGGATCCGATCTGGGCGGCGGGCATCGGCGCCATCTGGCCGGTTGGCCGCCTGATGTATGCCCTGGGCTACTACAAGGCGCCGGAGAAGCGCAGCATCGGCCTCTACATCAGCATGCCGCCGATCTACATTTTCATCCTGGGTTCGCTGATCGGCTTCGTCTTGAAAGCCGTGTAGCGGAGCCTAGGACCAAGGGCGCAGCGCCCGCCAGTCGTCGTCGGTGCCGCGCGCCGCCGCGTCGGCGTCGTAGCTGTACAGCCAATGCTGCTGGGGCGAGAAGCCGCCGTCGAGCTTCTCGCTGGTGCGCCGGAACCGCTCGTTGCGCCGGGCAACGGCATCCGGGTCTTCAAGGTGATACCAACCCTCCGCGTTGCGCGACTGCTGCACGATCAGGTGCGCACGGTCCATGCGCAGGGCTTGGTGGCGGGCCAAATCAGCCGCCACATCGCCGGCGGATTCAGAGAGCAGGCGCGCCAGCACCCAGGCGTCCTCCAGCGACTGAACGGCGCCCTGGGCGTGGTAGGGCAGCATGGCGTGGGCGGCGTCGCCGAGCAGCCCGATCCTTCCTGCCACCCACTCGCGTAGCGGATTGCGGTCATGGAGCGCGGTGACGAAGGTCTCATCGGTGGCCTCGATGACGCGCTTGGGCCGGTCGTACCAGCCGTCGAACGCGGCCATGACCTCATCGGCGCTCGCCGTCTGGGACCAGGATTCCCGCTTCTGGCCATCGGCCTGGCCAAGCGCCAGCCAATTGAGCCGGGCGCCGCCGGAGACCCAGTAGTAAACGAAGGAAAGACGCGGCCCCATGTCCACGTGGGCCGACACCGGAATGCCGAGATCGGCGATCTTGCGGCGATCCACCACGCCGCGCCAAGTGACGTAGCCCGACGCCCGCGGCGGGTCCGGCGAAAAAACCTGTTCGCGCACCAGCGAATGAATGCCATCAGCGCCCACCAGCACATCGCCGGTGATGCGCTCACCGGACTCGCAATCCGCCCAGGCCTGGGCCGCATCCTGCCCCACAGCGACGACCTTGGACTGCAGCCGAAGCCGCGACATATCCAACCCGCCGGTCAACGCAGCGATCAGGTCAGCCCGGTGGGCGTGGTAGTAGGCGTAGCCGTAAGCCTGCCGTACCCGCGGCCTCAGCGGCGTGCGCAATATGGTTTCGCCGGTATCCCAGACGCTGTACTTGTGAAAATCCGGCTCCGTGCAGAACCCAGCGAGCGCATCGCCAAGACCTAAGGTCTCCAGCACGCGCACCCCGTTGGGGCTGAGCTGAATGCCAGCGCCCACCTCGGCAAAGGCAGGCGCCTGCTCAAGGAGCACGTAGTCAACGCCCAACTTAGCCAGCGACAACGCCAAGGCGCTGCCGCCAATGCCGGCCCCGACGATGATGACCTTCACGCGGCCTACCCGGAATCCGCTGACTCTTCGAGAAGCCGTGCGATCATGTGACAGACGTGATCCTGTCCGCCGAATTCAAGATGGAAGCCCCGACCCCGGCGTCATCCCCCGGAGCGAGTTTCCATCTTGTCAATGGTTTGATTGTGTCTTTT
>VYDB01000013.1 GCA_009843635.1 Gammaproteobacteria bacterium | reverse complement strand
CCATGCCCCCCCACTCAGGCGTCAGCCAAAGGCGCGGGGGTGCGAGTAGTTACAAGATATGCTATCACTTGGCTAAGCCCCTAGCCTCCTCCCGCATAGCGTCGGCTGATGGCGGCTTGGCGCGCGGCAATGGTTCGTTCGCGGTGGGCAGGACTGACCCTCGGCGTGTCAGCGGGCAGGTGGCGGTCGAGTTCGTGGAGCTTGACCAAGCGAGCGGAAATCCCGGTCGGGTACTCCGCACATCGGGTCCACCGGGCGCAGAGCGACCCCTCGGCCCAGCCCGCTGTGTCCAGCCAGTTCTGAACACCCGGATCCTTGGCGCTGATGACGTAGCGCACCCGGTTGTCGGCGTCCACGTGGGCGGTGCGGTGATTGAGGCTCGACTGGCGGCTGGCGTAGTCCAGCGATTCCATCCACGGATTGGCAAGCTGGATGTTGGTGTAGCGGCAGTCTGCGAGTGGCGCCTCCACCAGCAGTGCCTCGTCCTCTTCCAACTGGAAGTAGCCCCGGGAGGCAGCTTGAAAGGGATCAGCCATCGGCAGGTTGGGGTCGGCCTGAGCGGGCTCGGAGATTTCGTTGGGGCTGAAGGCAAGCTGGAACGTCAGCCGGTGGGCCAAAGTGAGCAGGTCCCGAAGCGCCCGGGTTTGGCTCACAGCGTCATCAAGCTGGCGGGCGACCGCCTCCGGTGTCGGACGGGGCTTGCCTTGGCCCAGGGTGGTCAGGTTGAGTACCTCCCAGAGGCCTTCGTCGGTTCTTTCCCAATCGCCCGCCAACCGCCGGATCACCACGATGTAGGCGTCCGGCGCAAGCTTCAGCCAGTTGCCTTCAACGGGTTCGGGGCCCAAGGTCAAGACAAAGTCGCCGTTCCCGTCAATGTCTAGTTCGTCCGAGGCGACGCTGGAGATGGTGCGGATGTCCGATACTGGCGTGTGGCCCAGCATGCCACTGTACACATTGATGGTGATCAGATCGAAGTTGGTGACGTTGCCGCGCAGTCGATAAACGTGATCGCCGCGCACCGGAAACGCCAAGTAGAGATTGTCCGGATTGTCCCAGCCGATGCGGGCGACGCTGTTCGGAAAGCGTGCGAATTGGGGATACTGGGGGTCGCGGAAGTCCGTGAATTCGGCCAAGAAGGTCGCCAGAAAACGGGCGATGTGACGGTAACCTGCTGCCGCAGTCCGCTCGTCTCGATTGAACGGCGCACCCTCGATGGCATCACCCAGTTCGGCGACATCCTCCGCAAACCGGCTCCAAGCCGTGTTGACCGCTTCCTGCTCATCGCTTTGCGGATTGAGAAAAACCACCGCGTAAAGCGCCAACCCGATGGCGACAAGGGCCGCCACGCCGTAGCCAAGCATTTTCATGACCGACCTGTCCTTTCCATGAAACCAACTACCAGCCTCCCGATGGAGAGCGCGTTGCAACAGCCCACTCGAGGGCGGGACACCCTTGTCTGTTAGATTTCCCTTGTCTCCGGAGGATAACACCGGGTTTGAGCGTGGACCCTTTCGGCGGCGTTGTCAGGCCGCAGCCGAGCGGATACCCTGCCGCAATCAATAGCTGGGCCAGTCCAACATCCTCCTCCAACAGGAACTCCCCTGATGGCTACCAAGGTGGCCAAGCCGTCCGAACCCCATGTGACGTCGATGGCACCACTCGGGGTCTGGCTGCGCCTGATCGCGGATAACGGCGGCGTGCCTTGGCGCTACTGGGGCAAGCTGTCCAAGGTGCTGGCCATTACCGCCTTGACCGCGCCGCTGCGCATGGCGGAGCGGTTGTGCTACAGCCCGTCACGGATGGCGCGGGTCAAGATCGACCAGGCGCCCCTGTACATCCAAGGCTTCGCCCGCTCCGGCACCACCCATCTGCTCAACCTGCTGGCTCGGGATCCGAGTTTTGGGGTCGTCACTACGTTTCAAGCCATCGCCGCGCCGATGTTCCTGGTCGGACGCGGGTGGTTGGAGCGGCTGATCGCCCGCGGCGTGCCCGCAACCCGTCCCATGGACGGCATGGCGGTGTCCCTCGACCTTCCCCAGGAAGAGGAGGTGGCGCTGGCCAACACGTCGCACCTCTCGTCCGTGCATCATCTGTCGTTCCCGCGCCGGACGCGAGCGTACTTGGAGAAGTTCACCACGCTGCAGCTGACGGGCTCGGAGCTGGCCCAATGGGAGCGCGCCTATCTCACTGTGCTGCGCAAGGCGACACTGGCCTCGGGTGGGCGGCGGCTGGTGCTCAAGAGCCCGACCAATCTTGGCCGCACCACCACGCTGCTGCGCCTCTTCCCCGATGCGAAGTTCATCCACATCGTGCGCAATCCCTATGTGGTGTACCAGTCGATGACGCATCTGTACCGCACCATGCTGCCCATTTGCCAACTGGACGACGCTGACCCAGCGGAGGTGACCGCCGCCATCCGCAACGCCTACACCGCGATGATGCGGCAGTACATGGCTGACCGCGCCTCGATCCCCAGTGGAAACTTGACCGAAGTGCGCTTCGAAGACCTTGAAAAAAATCCCATGACTGAATTGGAGCGCATCTACAGGGCGCTTTCGCTGCCCGGCTGGGACCAGGCCCGCAAGCCCATTGGCGACTATCTGCGGACCCTGTCCGGCTACCGCAAGAACGCCCATCGAGTCGACTCAAAGACGATCGACTTTGTGAACAAGGAGTGGGGGTTCGCGGTGGAGGCTTGGGGGTACAAGCCGCCTGCCATCGTCAGCCACTGACGTGGAACCGGGTCGGCATCAGTTACACTGCCCCCATTGCGCCATCCAGCGCTGACAAGCTGCCGAAGCCGCCATGTCCGAACTCACCACCACGCAAGCAATCGCCGCCTTCCTCACGCCGACCGCAGTCTTCGCCATCCTCCTCGTTCTGCACGGACTGCTGCCCGCACGTCGGGTTGAAGGCCACCCACGGGCGGGCACGGGGGGGCAACCGGACCGCTACCGGCTGAACGGCCTGCTGGTCTTCGCCGTTGCCCTGCTGATCTGGTGGTTCGAGTGGACCGGCGCCCCCTGCGAGTGGCTGTGGACGGCCAAATGGCACCTCATCTCCGGGGGCTTGGCGCTGAGTGTCGCGCTCACGGCCTGGATGGTGCTGCGCGCCCCGGCGGATGATCGCAGCGCGTTGGTGCAGTGGCTGGAGGGCCGGTCTCGCAACGCGCAGTTCCGGGGCGACATCGACGCCAAGATGTTCCTCTACATCTTCGGCGGCACCTTGCTGGCGCTGAACGCCCTCTCAAGCGCCGCGTACCATCAGGGGCTGCACGGCGACGCAGCCAACATCGGCCTGTTCCTGCACGCGGCCATGTGGGTGTGGTTCGTCGCGGACTACTTCGTCTTCGAGCGGGTCATGCTCTACACCTTCGACCTTATCGAGGAACGCCTAGGCTTCAAGCTGATCTTCGGCTGCATCGTCGTCTATCCATCCCTGTACCCCATCGCGCTCTGGGCCACGGCGCATCTGCCAGCGCCGGACATCGACCCGGCATGGCAGCCGCTGTGGCTAGGCGGTTCGGCGACCGTGTTTCTGATCGGCTGGGTGATCACCCGGGGCGCCAACTTCCAGAAGTACCTCTTCAAGCGGCACCCGGACCGGGCGTTTCTCGGTTTCCTGCGGCCAGCCACCGTGACCGACGGGGAGCGCACCATCCTCTGCAGCGGCTTCTGGAGCAAGGCGCGGCACACCAACTACACCGGCGAGGTGCTCGAAGCCCTGGGCATGGCGTTGGCGCTGGGGCTGTTCACCAACATTTGGGCTTGGATTTACTTCATCTACCTGACGATCTTCTTCATCGTCCGCGAGCGGATCGACGATGGCCGCTGCGCCGCCAAGTACGGGGCGCTGTGGACGGAGTACCGATCCAGGGCCCGCTATCGGCTGGTGCCTTGGGTGTACTGATCGGCGCTCAGCAACTGATTGGACCGAATGAAGTCTCCTGGGCAAGACTGCATTATCTTGATTCGCCAATCCGATCGGACATGCAGCGGCGATTACGCTCCATGCGGCAAAGTTCGGGCAGTCGGTGCCGCCCTGATCCTGTGCTTGTGCTTGTGCTTGCCTTGGTCATTCGCGAGCGCATCCCAGCCCAGCGACTCAGCCACAATGCCGACACGATCCAGCTTGGCGCAACTCATGGAGATTCCGCCCTTGGGGCTGCCACCTGCGGAGCCTCCGCGTTCTCTGACCGAAGCAAGCATAGACTTGGGACGCCGCCTGTTCTTCGATCGGCGGCTGTCCTTCAACCAAACCCTGTCCTGCGGCATGTGCCACATCCCGGAGCAGGGCTTTGCTCAACAGGAGCTCGCCACCCCAGTGGGCATGGAGGGCCGCCCCATCCGGCGCAATGCGCCCGCTCTTTACAACGTGGCCCATCGGCCTGCCCTTTTCCACGATGGGCGGGAGGAGTCCTTGGAGCAGCAGATATTCGCACCCCTGCTAGCCGTCAACGAACTCGGCAACCCCTCCATCGGCTCGGTGCTGCAGCGGCTGCGCCGCATCCCCGGCTACGTGGCGGCATTCCAATCAGCCTACGGCCAAGGCATCAACATAAACACGCTGAGCTGGGCGCTGGCGGACTATCAGCGGACCCTGATTTCCGCCGACTCCCCCTTCGATCGCTGGCACTTCGGCGGCGATGCGGATGCCGTGACCGCATCCGTCAAGCGTGGCTTCACCCTGTTCAAAGACAGCGGCTGCGCCGCCTGCCACCGCATTGCCAAGGGCCACGCTCACTTCACCGATGACCAGTTTCACGATGTGGGCGTGGCCCGTGGCGGCATTCAGCCCATCGCTCGGTTGCAAGTAGCGCCAGGCCGCCTCATCGAGGTGGACAGCGAGGTGCACGCCAGCATGACTCCGGCAAAGTTGATCGACCTTGGCCGCTTCGACGCCACCGGCCAAATCGGGGACCGCTGGAAGTTCCGCACTCCCACCCTGCGCAACGTTGCCCTCACCGCACCCTACATGCACGACGGCTCCCTGCCGACCTTGCGCGCCGTGGTGGATTTTTTCGACCGCGGCGGCGACCACCCCGACGCCGATGAACGCGTTCAGCCGTTGGGGCTCACGGAATCCCAGAAAGAGGACTTGATCGCCTTTCTGAGCAGCCTCACCGGCAGCAACGTCGATCAATTGGCGGCCGACGCCCGCTCCGCGCCGATTGGAGACCGAATCCAAGCAAGGTGAGAATGGGGAAGTTCGTCAACTTGGATGGGGTCGCGCATGACTTGCTCCCCTACAGGTTGCGCCACTCCAGCCGCAGGCCATCCGCTTGGTAGCGGTCGTCAATCAGCCGATCCCGGGCGGTCGCTTCCTGGCGAATCCAAAGGTCAAAGAAGGCCAGCGCCTTGTCCTGCTGGATTCGATGGGCGAGACCGGCATCGACCAACTCGTATTCAGTGTCGGGATCGAAATGGCGGGGAAAGCGATTGGGCTTCAACTGAGGCCACCAATAGGCGCCGGAGACACCGAAGGTGGCGTGGTTGGCGTTGTCGAGCAGGGCCCAGATGGCGGGCGCGTCTGTATCCTCAAAGGCTTGCCGCAGCACCGGAAAGGGGTTGGCCGGAGTCGGCGCCGGGCTGCCGGCGGCCTCGGCCATGCGTGCTGCCAAGCCGATGATGAGGGTGTCCTCGGCGCCGCTGAGCAACAGCGTCGGCTTGCGGATTTCACCCAACCCGTAGGGGCCTTCTCGGCTCAGAACGACGGATTCCACATCCGGGGGCGCCAACGCTTCCACGGGCACCAAGGCGCGCAGGTCCGGGCTGGAGGGCGCGGCCACCGCCATGCCGGCGGTGAAGCGGTCTTCAAGGGCCAGCGCCGCCAGGGTCGTGGCGCCGCCAAAGGAGCGACCCATCAGGCCGATGCGTTCAAGATCGAGAGCGTTCTCGAAAAAGCCCGCCTGGTTCAGGCGCTGCAGCTCATCAAGGGTTGCGCGCAAATCCCCCACCCTTTGCAGGAGGGCCGCATCGAGCCCCTGAAGGAACGCCGGGCTCGAACGATCAGCGCCTAGGGGCGTGTAGCTCTGCCCGTAGTTGTCCGGGGAGCCATAGACACCGCGTTCATCCAGCAGATCGACCACTTCGGCCAAGCGCAGGGGATCCAGGCCACTGCTGCCACCCGCCTCCAACGCCGGGTCGCGCCCGGTCATCGAAAACGGTGAGTTGCCCGTGTGCTCCGGGGCGATGACGACATAGCCATCGGCTGCGAGATGCTCGCAGACGGTCTCCATGTTGTAGCGGCTGCCGGCGTCGCCGTGGCTCATGACGACAACGGGGAAGGGCCCCGCCTCCGCAGCGATGGGCGCGTCGGTGTAGCTGTTGCGCGGGCGGCTGAAGAGCTCTTCAATGGCGGCGTTGATGCCGGCCTGAGAAACCCCTTCAACGGCCGTGTCCGGGGTCAAGTGAAAGAACGTGGTCTGAGTCATCATCAACTCATGCACGGTGCGGTCCCCGAACACGTAGTCGCCGTGGACGGCGCGGCGCAGCGAGGTGCCCATGGCGCCGTGGCGCACGGGATACCAGATTTCGGTGATGAGGATGCGCATACCCGTGGCGACGCCAGCCGCCTCGTCAAACCCACGGCCCGGATCATGGATGAACAAGGTGGTGTTGCCCACGGCGAAAGGGGGTTCAGCCAGCGGTGAAGGGGCTTCGCCCTGCTCAACCGGCGCACAGGCGAACAGCGCCGCCGTAACCAACGCAGCCCATGCCGCGCGGACTAATGGGCCAAGTTTGCTTGCGTTTTTCACATCGAAACCAAGCTCATGCGCGCCACTGTGCAGCCCACCGCGAATATCGGGATGGGCTCGTAGCAATAGAGTTCGCCGACACAGCCTTCCGCCGCGCCTGCGACGGCGATGAAAGTGCGGATCTCGAACCCGCCCTGCCCTGCTTCCCGCCAAGTCTCCTCGTCGGTGTATCCGGTCAGCGCGACGCGGTCGTTGGCCAGCCAGCGGTCCAGGAACTCCCGGTCCCAAGCCTCGTTGATCTTGCCGGAATCGGGGGTGGCCGGCCAATGGGAGATGCCGCCGGTGCCGATCAGGGCGATGCGCTCCGGGGCAGCGTCGCAGGCCTTGCGCAGCGCCCGCCCAAAGGCGTAGGCGCGGGCCGGGGGCGTCAAGGGCGGGCCCTGGCAGTTGATGTTGACCGGAATGATCGGCACGTCCCCCTCGGGCAGCAGGAAGTGGAGCGGCACCATGATGCCGTGGTCGAACTGCCACTCCTCGGCATAGGCCAAGTCCACATCGGCCATCATGGCCTCAATCAGGCGGCGCGACAGCGCCGGGGCGCCGGCGAAGCGCCGCGGTGCGATGCCCAGCCAGTCCGGATCCTCAATGGGACCCTCGTAGTGGTCGGCCATGCCCATGCAGTAGGCGGGCATGTTGTCCATGAAGAAGTTGGCGAAGTGCTCGGCCGCCACCACCACCAGCGCATCAGGCCGCGCGGCGCGGATCTCGGCACCCATGCGGTGCATGGCGGCGTAGAAGGGTTCGCGCAACTGTGGGTCGGCGCGCTCCGCCCGCCCCGTGATGCCCGGCGCGTGGCTGCACACGCCTGCGTAAACCAAGGCCACTACACCGCTCCCTGCCCGTCAGTGGTGGTGTAAAGGCCATGTCGAACCGGGCCGTAGCGGGACAAGCCAGCGCGCATGGCGGCGATGTAGTCGTCCCAAGCGTACTGCCGCAGGGCGGCGTAGTGCATGAGGAGCTGACCGTTCACGCCCATCACGTAGAGCAGCCCGATGTTGCCTTCAACCAAGGCCTCGCGTTCCTCATCAGTGAGGTCGTAGTCCGCCAGCAGGCCCTCGAAGTCGTCGTCATGGCGCTGCCGAACCCGCGCATCCCGGTTGAGGTTATAGAGCAGCTTCTGCACGGCGTAGAGGCTCATCGGCCCAGCCCCGGCACCGAATGGGTGTCGTAGGCCATGCAGACGTTCTTGGTCTCCATGTAGAAATCGAAGCTGTAGTCGCCGCCGTCCCGTCCGATGCCACTGGCCTTCATGCCGCCGAAGGGGGTGGGCAAGTGGCGGTTGTTCTCGGAGTTAATCCAGACCATGCCCGCTTCCAGATCGCGGCCGAGGCGTTGGGCACGGCCCAAGTCCCGTGTCCAAGCATAGGCCGCCAGCCCGTAGTCCACGGCGTTGGCGATGCTTAAGGCCTCCGCTTCGTCATCAAAGGGGATGGCGGTAAGCACCGGGCCAAAGATTTCCTCCTGGGCGATGCGCATGTCCCCAGTGGCGCCGGTGAAGAGCGTCGGCTGGATGAAGTTGCCGTTCTCGAATCCGCCCGGACGGCCCCCGCCCGCAGCTACCGTCGCCCCTTCGCTGCGCGCCACCTCAAAGTAGCCCTCCACTTTGCGCAGATGAACGGGATGAATCAGCGGACCGACTTCAGTGGCCGGATCCAAGGGATGGCCGACTCGAATGCGCCGCGCCCGCGCCGCCACTCGCTCAACGAAGGCGTCATGGATGCTGCGCTCCACCAGCAGGCGGCTTGACGAGGTGCAGCGCTCGCCGTTCAAGCTGTAGATCATGAAGGCGACGGCATCGACGGCTCGCTCAAGGTCAGCGTCGGCAAAGACGATCACTGGGTTCTTGCCGCCGAGTTCAAAATGCACCCGCTTCAGGGTTGCGGCCCCTTGGGCCATGATGCGGCTGCCGGTGGCGGACTCGCCGACGAAAGCCACCGCCTTGACGGACGGCTGCTCGGTCAACGCCCGGCCAGCCACTTCGCCAACACCCTGCACCGTGTTCAGAACGCCTGGCGGCAGCCCGGCCTCGTGGCAGATCTCGACTAGCAGTTGGGCGCTCAACGGGCTCCATTCCGCTGGTTTGTGGACCACCGTGCAGCCCGCCGCCAAGGCCGGCGCAATCTTCCAAGTCGACAGCATGAACGGCGTATTCCAAGGCGTGATGACCCCCACCGGGCCAATAGGCTGCCGCAACGTGTAGTTCAGATGATGCTCGGCGGGCAGGGAGAGGCCATTGCCCGCTTCCGGCGCCCGGTCGGCGAAGAAGCGGAAGTTCTCGGCGCCGCGCACCGCCGCCTTGCTCATGAAGCGCATTGGCTGCCCGGTATCCCAAGACTCGACCAGGGCAATCTCCTCCGCCCGGGCTTCGATGGCGTCGGCAATGCGGTGCAGCAAGCGCCGCCGCTGGCCGCCGGGCCAAACCCGCCATTCGGCAAAAGCATCCGCCGCGGCATGGGCGGCCCGGTCGATGTCCTCGGGGGCGCCAGCCAGCACTTCGTTGATCAGGGAGCCATCCGTCGGTGCCCGGTTCTCGAAGGTCTCCCCCGACCGGCCAACCACCGCCTCGCCATTGATGAAATGGCCTAGCGCCGCCCCTCGAAACCGGGCAAGGCAGGTCCCAACCTTCGCCAAGTTGGATTCAAGCGTTTGGCTCAAGGGGAGTTCCTAGCCCTGCTCCGTCCCTGTCCCCGTCTCCGTCGGCGCCAGGGACAACGAAGCCGAATTCATGCAAAAGCGCAGGCCTGTGGGCGCCGGACCATCTGGAAAGACATGGCCGAGATGGGCATCGCAGGCGGCGCAAAGCACCTCGATGCGGCGCATCATCAAGCTGTTGTCCTCCCGGGTGGCCACGGCATCCGCAGCAATGGGTTCGTAAAAGCTCGGCCAGCCGGAGCGGGAATCGTACTTAGTGGCGGACGTGAACAGCGGCGCATCGCAACACTTGCAGTTGTACACGCCGGGCGTCTTGGTGTCGCAGTAGATGCCGCTGAAGGCGGGTTCAGTGCCTGCCTCACGCGTGATGTGGAACTCCTGCGGGGTGAGCTGCGCACGCCACTGCGCCTCGCTCTTCGTGATTTTGGCCATTTGCTTCTTCCTGCTAAGTGCGCTTAACTGGTTGATCGTTTGGGATTTTCGTCTTGAGCCCGGTGGATGGCCGCTATCCGCCCAGCCATCATGGAGCGAGCATGACAATAGCACAAGGCGCCATCGGCGCGGATAAGGTGACCGGTCTGCTGCCTCACGGCCAGCGGCCCATTCGCAAGTCCAGCAAACTGGACGATGTTTGCTACGACATCCGCGGTCCGGTGGTCGCGGAGGCCCATCGCTTGGAGGAGGAAGGCCACCGAGTCACCAAGCTCAACGTCGGCGACCCGGCCGCGTTCGGCTTTGAGACGCCCGAGGAGATCCTGCGCGACGTGATCCACAACCTTCCCCACTCCCAAGGCTATTGCGACTCCAAGGGCCTTTATTCGGCGCGCAAGGCCGTCATGCAATACACCCAACAGTTGGGCGTCCCTGGGGTCGAGGTGGATGACGTCTTCATCGGCAACGGCGTCTCGGAACTGCTGATGCTCGCCTTGCAGGGGCTGCTCGAAATCGGTGATGAAGTGCTCATCCCGGCGCCGGATTACCCGCTCTGGACCGCGGCAGTGAACCTCTGTGACGCCAAGTCAGTCCACTATCTGTGCAACGAGGACGACGGTTGGGCACCGGACCTAGCCGACCTTGAAGCCAAGATCACCCCCCGCGCCAAGGTTCTGGTCATCATCAATCCCAACAACCCCACCGGCGCCGTTTACAGCCGTGAAACGCTCGAAGGCTTGGTGGCCATCGCCCGCCGCCACGACCTCGTGCTGATGGCCGACGAGATCTACGACAAAGTCATCTACGGCGACGCCGAGTACGTGCCGGTCTCCACCCTCGCCGACGATCTGCTGGTGCTGACCTTCAGCGGGCTGTCAAAGTCCTACCGGGCGGCGGGTTTCCGCACCGGCTGGTTGGTGGTCAGTGGCGCCAAGCATCGTGCCAGCGACTACCTCGAAGGCTTGAACATACTGGCGACGATGCGCCTATGCGCCAACGTGCCCACCCAACATGCCGTGCAGACGGCCCTGGGCGGCTACCAGTCCATCACCGAACTGGTGCGGCCCGGCGGCCGGCTGTTCGAACAACGGGAACTCGGCTGGCGGCTCTTGAACGAAATTGAAGGGCTGTCCTGCGTCAAGCCCCAAGGGGCGCTCTATTTCTTTCCCCGCCTGGCCCCGGAACGATTCAACATCACCGACGACGAGCGCTTCGCGTTCGATCTTCTGCAGCAGGAAAAGCTCTTGGTCATCCAGGGCACCGGCTTCAACTGGCCCAAGCCCGATCACTTCCGCATCGTTTTCCTGCCCCACCAGGACGAACTGCGCGAGGCCATCGGGCGCTTGGCGCACTTCCTGGACCACTACCGCCAGTAAGCCAAGACTACCCTTCAACGATGGCGGCAACGGCCTGGGCAATGGCTAGGCTCGCCGTCAGCCCTGGCGACTCGATGCCGAGCAGGTTGACCAACCCCGGCACGCCGTGCTGCGCCGGGCCATCGATTCGAAAGTCCGCCGCCGGAGCGCCGGGCGGGTTGATCTTCGGGCGAATGCCGGTATAGCCCGGATGCAGCCTCGACTCGTCCAAGGCCGGATAGTAACGGCGAATGGCTTCGATGAAGGCCTCCCGCTGGCTGTCGTCAAACCCGTAATCGATGCGGTCAATCCAGCAGACGTCGGGGCCGAAGCGGGCTTGGCCACCGAGGTCCAAGGTCACGTGGACGCCCAATCCGCCCGGCTCCGCCACCGGATACACGAGGCGGCGGAACGGCGAGGCACCGCTGTAAGCATAGTAGCGGCCCCGGGCATAGTAAGCCGCAGGCGCATCCGGCGTCAGCATCTGGGCGACGTTCGGCGCCTCAAGACCGGCGCTGTTGACCACCCAGCCGGCATCCAGCTCGTAGCCTTCAGCGACGACCCGCAGCCGATTGCCACCCGGCTCGACTCGAGTGACCTCGGCGTTCAACGCCAGCGCGCCGCCCAAGCGCTCCAACTCGCCCAACAGGCTCAGCATGAAGCCGTGGGAGTCGATGATGCCGGTCGAAGGCGAATGCACGCCAGCCAGCGCGGCGACTTCCGGCTCCAACGCGTGCACGGCCTTCCAATCCAGCCACTCAAGCGCTCCCGCGCCATTGGCTAGGGCCGATTCGCAATAGCCTCTGAGCGTCTCGAGCTGGCCTTCGCTGGTAGCGACGATAATCTTGCCGCAGCGGTGATGAGGGACCTGATGAGCGGCGCAGTAGTCATAAAGCAACGCCTTGCCGGCCACGCACAGCCGCGCCTTCAGAGACCCCCGGGGGTAGTAGATGCCGGCGTGGATCACCTCCGAGTTGCGCGAACTGCTCTCCCCACCGATCACTTCCGCACGCTCGGCCACCACCACTTCCCGGCCTTTTAGCGCCAGTTCGCGGGCCACCGCAAGCCCCACCGCGCCAGCGCCGACGACCAGGCAGTCGAGGCGGTCAGCCACCGTGCGGATTGGCGCAGTCCGCAACCGGCGTGCGCGCTAGCCAGTCGAAGTAATCCACCGAGAGATGGTCCCGGCCGGCGAGCATATGAGCCAGGTATTCGGCAGGGGGGTTCAGGCCGTTGCGGCGCACGGCGCGATTGGCAAAGTAGGTCCAGGCCCATAGGGCATCGTCCCCAGCCTGCACCTGTACCGCGTCTCGCCCATAGTTCCAAGGCGCCCGCTCGAAGGGGTCCATCTTCAGTATTTCATCGGCGCTCGCCAGCCGATAGAGCACGCCTTCCACCCGCTCGCGGGGCGCGTAAACAACGTTGGCGTGGGCGGCATTCGGATGCAGGCGCGAAACCTTGTCGAACACCAGCCGCCGATCCTTGAGCCAGGCCCCGCGGACCGCCGTGAACCGAAGCCCGCGTTCGCGCACCCGCGCCGGGTTCATGTTGCTGCCGTAGGCGAAGTAATGATCGACCGCTGGAACGGACAACGCGCTCAACCGCCTTTCCGGATCCAAAACTCGAATCGGCCGTCCGCAACGCGCCGCTCGATGAGCGCATGGCCCATGAAGCGGCAGAAATTGGTGAAGTCGCGCTCAGTGGACGGGTCGGTGGCGACGATGCGCACCACCTCTCCCGCCGCCATTTCCCGCACCCGGTTGCGCACGATCATCAACGGCTCCGGGCACAGCAGCCCCACCGCATCAACGCAGCAATCGAACTCCGGCGCTTCGGCATCCAACGCCCGCGAACCCTCATCCAAAACCGGATCGCGATACTACCAAAGGTCGGCCTACTTCACCGCGACAAAGTCTGGATAGGTCTCGAATGCGGCAACGAAGTCAAAGGCCTGTCCGGTGCCTTCGTCGTCGCCCGCCTGCCAGCCATGCCACGGGTATTCGACGGCGCCGTTGGGACTAAGCGCCGGACGGCCCGTACTCGGATCAGTGGCGAAGAAAGGGCCGTGCTCCTGGCCGCGGCGCATCGGAAAGCGCGTGCGCGGGGCGCCCGGCTCGTCGCAAAGGTACATGCCGGCACCGGGGGCGCCACTGTTGAAAACCCAGTGGGCTTCAGCGAAGGCCGGGGCTTGTGGCGATGGGTCGTTGCCATGATTGTGGGTCGATAGGTCCACGCCCTTTCCCGCGGTCCAGAGATTGACGTAGGTGACCTCCGCAAGATTCTCATCAAGCAGATGAAAGCCGGGCGACATATAGGCCTCGACCCCGTCGAAGAAGTCGGTGAAGGCGCCGAACTTCTCGTCAAAGCGTTGCCACTCGAACGCCTCCTGCATCGGCCCTTCGATGTTCAGTTCCGCCATGCTGCGCACGTTATCCGCCGCGTCCGCCGTCTCGGTGAGAACGGCAAAGATCGCCCCGTCCCCGCCGGCCCGCAGTTCGCCGGCGCTTACGTCCGTGTCCCGCACCCTGAACGGGCCGGCAAAGGCCTTGCGGCCGATGTTCGCAAGCTCCCCGGTCACCACCTTGACATGGATGCGCCCGGCGTCCTGGTCCAGGGACAGGCTCTGGCCAGCATGGAGCCGTGCGAACTGGAGGGTCCAGCCGGCCACGGACCACAGGTCGGACACCACCGGCTCGCCGGGCGTTCCCCGGCTGTCCAAAGTGATCTGCAGTCCGGGCCGTTGGCCGTGCTCGGCCAGTGAGGCACTAGGCTCAATGCCAACCAAGGAGGAGCGCATCCCCAATCAACCCGCCGCCTGCTGCGTCGCGCGCTCCAACTGCTCGCCGATCTGTCCTTCGATGGCCTGCAGGCCCTCGCCCACCGCCGTGCGCCGGGCCACATCCTCCAGGATCTCCTCGCCGCCGGCTGCCTGCTTGACGAAATCACGCGCCAGCGGCGTCATCACGTAGCCTTCGGGCAGCGGCGGGGCATCGTCCACCCGGCGCGCCATGGCCGCCTCGATGGCGGGCTCGAGCTCGGCGAACTTGCGCGCCCGAAGGGCTTCATCGCGCTCCTTGAACTCCGGAAGAATCTCCTTGCCGAACAATTCCAGGGACTCCATGATGTGCTCATGGCGGTTGCGGCCTGCCTGTTGAATGAAGATCACCTGATCGATGCCGCACTCCTCGTAGCGGCGCAGAAACTCCCGCAACTGGTCCGGCGTACCGATGGCACCGCGCAAGCCCTTGCCGCCGTGGGCAGCGACCTGCGCGCCGAGGCGTTCCTGCTCCAAGGCCACGGCCACTTCCGGGTCGTAGCCCATCTGCTGGCGCTTCTCCTGAAACTCCTCCCAAACGTTGGTCTCGCCCGGCACATGGTCGCCGAAGACGTAGAAGTGGGCCAACGAGAATCCGAAGAAATTGCCCCCCTCCATGCCGCGGCGGATGGCCTCCTGCTCGTCGCGATGCACCATCATCGGCGTCACGCAGGCGATTTCCGGGTTCACCGCCTTGCCGATGGGCACGCATTTCTCAGCCAAGGTGCGCCGATAGTCGCCCACCCAATGCTTGGCCTCCTCCGGGTCGATGAAGGTGAAGGTCAGCGCTCCGATGCCCTTCTCCGCCGCCAGCAGGATGGTGTCGCGGCGGGAGCAGGCCACCCACAGGGGCGGATGCGGCTGCTGAACGGGCTTGGGCACCACGTTGCGCGGCGGCATGCTGCAGTGCTTGCCGTCGTGGCCGGTGAACGGGGCCTCGGTCATGCAGCGAATCGACACCTTCAGCCCTTCCTCCCACATTTCGCGCTTCAGCGCCGGGGTGATTTCAAAGCCACCCAGTTCGGCAGTGGAAGCTGACTCCCCAGAGCCAAACTCCACCCGGCCCTTGGAAACCAAGTCCAAGGTGGCCACCCGCTCCGCGGTGCGTGCCGGATGGTTGTACTTCGGCGCCGTCTGAATGATGCCGTGGCCAAGGCGGATGTTCTCCGTACGCTGGCTGACGGCGGCCAGAAACACCTCCGGGGCGCTGGAGTGGGAGTACTCCTCAAGAAAGTGGTGCTCCACCTCCCAGACGTACTCGATGCCGAGCTTGTCGGCGAGTTCGCACTGCTCCAAGGCGTTCTGAAACAACGTCAGTTCCGACTCGCCGGTCCACGGCCGGGGTAACTGATGCTCGTAGAAAATCCCGAATCGCATGGCGGATGCCCCCTTAAGTCATCTTGAGAACGTCAGCCAATCTACTCTCCTGAGTCGGCCTCGTCCATGGCATTGGCCACCACCACTTGGGAGGTGGGCATTACAACGGCGGTCAGTTCCGAAGGCACGTCGGAGGCGACCGGCGGGCGCACCCGCATGCGGTACAGGGTGAAGCCGATCAACAGGGCATTCAACGCGGCCACGAAGTAGTACAGGCTGGGTGGGCCAAACAGGCTCATCGCACGGGCGCCCAGCAGTGGCCCGAGCAGGCCGCCGACGCCGTTGATCAGGATTATGCCGCTGCTGGCCGAGAGAATCTGGTGGCTGTTCAATTGGTCATTGATGATGGAGATGGACACCGAGTACATCGGCTGCACTGCGCCACCGACCAGGAACAGCATGATGGCAAGCAGCCAGAAGTTGCCAAAGGCTGCGGCGGCGGGCACCAAAAACGCCGCCACCGCCGCCGCACTGGCCAACAGCAGCAGGGTGTGGCGCCGGTCCTGAACGTCCGAGAGCCGGCCAATTGGGATCAACACCGCCAACCCGCCTGCCATCAACGTGCCCACGAGGATGGAGCTGGCGGTGAGCGAATAGCCCAGTTCCCGCCCAAGCACCGCCGTCAGCCACATGATGGCGCCTAGGGTCATCCCCTGAACCAAGACCGCAACCGCTCCCAAGGGGGTCGAGCGAATGAAGCGGGCCAAGTGCAAATGCTCGGAGAATTCGATGGGCGGTGCGGCGATGGAACTCAACAGCACGGGAATCATGGCCACCGACAAAATGACCGACGCGAGAATGAAGGGCTCGAAGCCGTTCGGCGGCCAGAGATTGACCACCGCCTGCCCGGCAATGAACCCCAGGGCAATGGTGAACATGTAGGCGGCCAGATAGCGGCCCCGGTTTTCGTTGGAGGACACCGCGTTGAGCCAGCTTTCGGCCACTAGGTACAGCCCCGAAAAGCAGAACCCGCTAAGCAGCCGAAACAGGTACCACCAAGCCGGCTCGACAAAGGTGGCGTGCAGCAGGATGGTCACCGACGCCATCGACGACAGGGCCGCGAACACCCGAATGTGCCCCACTTGGGCTACCGACAGGGGCGTAAGCCAAGCGCCGAGCAGAAACCCGGCGTAGTAGGCCGACATGATGAAGCCGATCGCATCCAGTGAAAACCCTTCGAGCGATGCGCGAACCCCCAGCAGGGTGCCCTGCATGCCCCCGCAAAGAGCGATGAGGGCAACGCCAGTCAGCAGGGTGCGGGCCAAGGCGAAACGGGTGGTCATCGGCGTAGCCGGTTCGTTGAGGGCGGCGCATTTTGGCGGAATTGGGA
>VYDB01000022.1 GCA_009843635.1 Gammaproteobacteria bacterium | reverse complement strand
AGCCCCGGCCGCCCCCGAACTCAACCCAAAAACCCTACAGCGCAAGTCCCTCGACCTAGATTTCTGTGCCACTTGCATTCTTGATCGTCTAACATCTGCTGCATTGCGGCGGTTGCAAGAGCCCGATGCATACATGATCAAGAAGTGCCTGTTTCCGGTGGCGGGCTATGGCACCCGCTTTCTGCCTGCCACCAAGTCGATGCCCAAGGAGATGCTGCCTATCCTCAACAAGCCCTTGGTGCAGTACGGGGTGGAGGAGGCGTTGGAGGCGGGCTTGACCGACATCGGTTTCGTGACGGGTCGCGGCAAGCGGGCGATCGAAGACCATTTCGACCTCAGCTATGAGCTGGAGCACCAGATTCAGGGCACCGGCAAGGAAGTGCTGCTGTCCGGCATCCGCGAACTCATCGAGCGCTGCACGTTCTCCTACAGCCGGCAGGTCACCATGCGCGGATTAGGCCACGCCATTCGAAGCGGTCGGACCCTGATTGGGGATGAGCCCTTTGGCGTGGTGCTGGCCGACGACCTGTGCTTTGGTGAGGGCCGCGGGGTGCTGGCGCAGATGGTGGCCATCTTCCAACAGTTTCGATGCAGCATCGTCGCCATCGAGGAAGTCGCCGAGGAGGACATCGGCAAGTACGGCGTTATCGCTGGCGAGGCCATCACCGAGCGCATCTTTCGGGTCACCGATATGGTCGAAAAGCCGCCGCCGGGCACGGCGCCGAGCAATTTGGCCATCATCGGCCGCTACATCCTGACCCCGGACATCTTTGACATTCTCGACACCACGGAGGCGGGCCTGGGCGGCGAAGTGCAGATCACCGATGCCCTGCTCACCCAAGCGCAACAGGGCGCCGTCATCGGTTACAAGTTCGACGGCAGGCGCTTCGACTGCGGTTCCATTGACGGCTTCGTGGAAGCCACCAACCACTGCTATGCACGCCATGAACAGGGCTGATCTGCTTGTGCGCCTCCCGGAGCGCGGTCGATGTTAGGCGTCATGCAATCCGGCGGCTGGCTCATGGTGCCCATCCTGCTTTGCAGCGTCGCCGCCTTGGCGATCGGCATTGAGCGGGGCTGGACCCTGCACAGCGCCCGTGTGCTGCCCAAAGGCCTGCTCGCCGATGCCCAGCGATGGGTGCGGGACGGCGTCGGCGAGGCGCCGCGGCTTGGCGAATTGGCGGCTGGCAGCCCTCTCGGCCAAGTGCTGGCGGCGGGAATGGCCAATGCGCGGCGGGGTCGCAGCCTGATGAAGGAAGCCATGACTGACGCCATTGCCGCTGTCAGCCACGATCTGGAGCGCTACCTGACGTCTCTGGGCATCATCGCTTCGATATCGCCCTTGTTGGGATTGCTCGGCACGGTGGTGGGCATGATTCAAGTGTTTTCCGCCCTGATGCTCGATGGCGCCGGGCGTCCGGAGACATTGGCGGGTGGCATTTCCGAAGCGCTCATCACCACTGCCGCTGGCTTGACGGTAGCCATACCCTCGCTCATGTTGCACCGCTTCTTTCTGCGCCGGGTCGATGACTTGGTGGTGGAACTGGAGCGGCAGGCGACGCACCTGGTGGATGCCACGCACGGCGACGGCCCGCCGTCGGCGTCGGGACAGTTGGGCAACTCATGAACCGTCGCCGAGGCCGCTTGGCAGCGACCGTCGAGCTGGCGCCGTTGATCGACATCGTCTTTCTGCTGCTCATCTTCTTCATGGTTTCCGCCACTTTCATCCGCCGCAGCGAATTGCACATCGACCTGCCCGAGGCGGGGGCGGGATGGCCGGAAACCAGCGCCCCCCTGACGATCACGGTGCGTCGCGACGGCGGCTATGCGGTCAATGGTCAACCCATCGCGGAATCCGCGCTGGCGGAGGCGCTGGCCTCGACCCGCAGCGAAGACGAAGCGCCCCGGGCCGTCATTGCGGCGGATGCGCTGGCCCCCCACCAAGCGGTCGTCGGCGCCATGGATGCGGCCGGCCAGTCTGGCCTCACGCGGATCAGCATCCTCACCCGTGAGGCTCCACTGACGCGCCCGCAAGCCGACGGCGAGTTGCCCGCGGACGCAGATGCGTCCGGAGCGATGCCGCCAGAGACCGGTCGCGACGACCCTTGAGTTCCGACGTGGCGGGCAAGCGAAGCAGGGACTGGAGCACCTACAAGCGCCTGCTTGGCTATGTGCGTCCCCATTGGGCGCTATTCGCCATAGCGGTGCTGGGCTTCTTGGTGGGCAGCGGCGCCGAGGCCTACTTCGTCAACCTCTTTGGCGCCCTGGTCGATGATTGGGATGCCGGCGCCGCCCGCGCCGCCTTTTTCATTCCGTTTGCCATGCTGGGCGCAGCGGTGGTGCGCGGCCTGGGCGAGGTGGTTGGCGAGCTGCTGCTCTCCCAGGTCTCCTTCACCGTGGTCCACAACCTGCGCATGGCGCTCTTTGAGCAACTGCTGCACATGCCGAGCCGCTACTTCGACGGCAGCAGCCAAGGACACTTGGTCTCGCGGATCACCTTCAACGTAGCGCAATTGCGCGATACCGGCACCGATGCGCTGAAAACGATCATTCAGGATGGCGGCAAGGTGATCGTCTTCCTGGGTTGCATGCTGTACCTCAACTGGCAATTGACGCTGATCTTCATCGCCGCGGTGCCGGTGGTGGCCGTCGTCGTGCTCTACGCCAGCCGCCGCTTTCGCGGCATCGCCAAGCGCATTCAGAACGCCATGGGAGATGTCACCCATGTCGCTTCGGAAGCCATCTCCGGCTACCGCGTGGTGCGCATCTTCGGCGGCGAGGACACTGAACGGCGGCGCTTCGACAGGGCCAGCCGCGCCAACCGTCGCCGCAATCTCAAAATGGTGGTCACCAAGGCGACCAGCACTCAAGTCGTGCAAATCCTGGTGGTTGCCGCCGTGGCCCTGTTGATCGCAACCCTGGCGCGGCCCGATGTGGCCCATGGGCTGTCCACCGGAGACCTGGTGGTCTTTCTGGGCCTGGCTGGCATGCTGGCCAGACCCATTCGCAAGCTGACCGAGGTCAATGCCCGCCTGCAGAGGGGCTTGGCCGCCGCGGAGGACGTCTTTTCCCAACTCGACGCTCCGGTGGAGCGCGACCAGGGCAAGCTGTCCATTGACCGGGCCAAGGGGCGGATCGAGTTTCGGGGCGTCAGCTTCTCCTACGGTGATGACCAGGAACCGGCTCTGACCGACATCGACCTGGTTGTCGAGCCGGGCCAGACGGTGGCGCTGGTGGGCCGTTCGGGCAGCGGCAAATCCACCCTCGCCAGCCTGATCCCGCGCTTTTACGAGGCGGACAGCGGCGAGGTGCGCCTCGATGGCCGCGCGGTGGAGGACTACGATCAGGCCACTTTGCGCCGGCAGATTGCGCTGGTCACCCAACAGGTGAACCTGTTCAACGACACCGTGGCGGCCAACATCGCCTACGGCGCCTTGGCCGGTGCTGGCCCCGGTGCGTTGGAGGAGGCGGCGCGCCGCGCCCACGCGCAGGAATTCATCGCCGCCTTGCCCCAGGGCATGAACACCTTGGTGGGCGATGATGGCGTGCTGCTCTCCGGTGGCCAGAGGCAGCGCATCGCCATCGCCCGGGCGCTGTTGAAGGATGCGCCCATCCTGATTCTTGACGAGGCCACTTCGGCGCTCGACAGCGAATCGGAGCGCCACATCCACGCTGCGCTGGAGGAGGCGATGCGTGGGCGCACGACCCTAATCATCGCCCACCGGCTGTCCACGGTGGAAAACGCCGACCTGATCTACGTCATGGACGACGGGCGCATCGTTGAACAGGGCGACCACGATGCCCTGATGGCCTTGGGAGGCTTGTACGCGCGACTCTACGATGCCCATGCCGACAGCGGCAGCCATGGTGCGCCAGCGCCGGTTCCGGTGCCGCAGGCCGGTAAGCCGGGCAGCGATGGCGGCGGCGTCTCGGCCTTGGCGAAGGGTTGGTACGAAGGCGCTTGGTGGAATCGCCTGCTGGCGCCTGCCGCCTGGCTGTGGCGCCGAGTGGTCGAGCGTCGGCGGGGGGGCGTCTTGAGCGGCCGGTCCGGCTCCTGGCGGGCGCCGGTACCGGTGATCGTCGTGGGCAACATCACCATCGGGGGAACGGGCAAGACGCCGCTGGTGATTTGGCTGGTCCGCTGGCTGCAGCAACGGGGCTTGCGGCCCGGCGTGGTCTCCCGAGGTTATGGCGGCAAGGGCAACCGCAGCCCGCTGGCCGTGCCTTCCGCAGGGGCTGATGCTTCCCGCTGCGGGGATGAGCCGGTGCTGATCGCCGCCCGGACCAACTGCCCAGTGGTGGTTTGCCGCAACCGGGTCAAGGCCGTTCAAACCTTGCTCAAGGCCGGTGACGTCGATGTGGTGGTGGCCGACGACGGCTTGCAGCACTACGCCTTGGCGCGGGATGTTGAGATAGCCGTGGTCGATGGCCACAGGGGCTTGGGCAACGGCCGTTTGCTGCCCGCCGGACCGTTGCGGGAACCGGCGGAGCGGCTCAAGCAAGTCGATTGGGTGGTGAGCAATGGCCGGGCCTGTTCGGCGGTGCCGGAGGCGAGCCTAATGCGGATGCGGCCGGTTGCCTTCATCAATCTCGGCACGGGGGAGAGCCTGCCGCCGACGGACTTTGCGGCTTGCCACGAACGGGTGCATGCGGTGGCCGGCATCGGCAACCCGGACCGCTTCGCGCGCCTGTTGGATGAGCTGGGCGTGCGCGCCGAGTTGCATGCATTCGCGGACCACCATCGCTTTTCCGGTACGGAAATCGTCTACGAAGATGGCGCCCCGGTGGTTTGCACCGACAAGGATGCCGTGAAGCTGAGCCGTCTTGGGGTGCCCTTGGGGCATTGCTGGCGCTTGCAGGTTGCCGCTGAAATCGAAGCTTCCGGAGAGGAGCGCTTGCACTCGGTCTTGGTCCGCCGGGGCATACTTTGAGCGCCTTCAGGGTGGTCATCCCCGCCCGCTACGGGTCCACCCGTCTGCCGGGCAAGCCCCTGCTGCGGATTGGCGGCACGGCGATGGTTGTGCGGGTTGCGGAGCAGGCGCGCCTCGCTGGCGCCGATGAGGTGATCGTCGCCACCGATGACGAGCGCGTTGCGGAAGTGGTGGCCGCCGGTGGCTTTGCAGCGGTGATGACCGATCCGAATCACGGTTCGGGCACTGATCGGGTTTGGGAGGTCGCCCGTCAACGTGCGGGCTGGGAAGAGGATGCCATCGTCATCAACGTGCAAGGCGATGAACCCCTGATCGAGCCGGAGATCATTGCGCAATTGGCAGCGGCAGTTTCGCAGGCGGGCGATGCCGGGGTGGCGACGCTGTGCGAGCCCATCGCCAGCCATGATGACCTCCTCGACCCCAATTTGGTCAAGGTGGTGCGCGACACGGCGAACTTCGCGCTCTATTTCTCGCGCTCACCCATTCCGCATGCCCGGGACGGCTATCCGGCCGCAACGGCCGGGCTCTGGCGGCGGCACATCGGCATCTACGGCTATCGAGTTCGGGCACTGCGCCGGTTCGTATCCCTGCCCCCGAGCGCCTTGGAGGGCGCTGAGCGGCTCGAGCAGTTGCGTGCCCTGGAGCACGGCATGCCGATCCTGGTGTTGGACGCCTGCCGCCCGTCACCGGGAGGCGTCGATACGCCTGCGGACTTGGAACGGGTGCGCCAACTGGTCGAGGGCGCTACTTCGGCGCCATCCTGATGCCGGCGTCCAGCCGAATGGTCTCGCCGTTCAAATAGGGATTTTCGATGATCTGGCGGGCCAGCAGAGCGTATTCGGGCGCATCGCCGAGACGTTTTGGGAACTGCACCATCTCGATTAAGGGGTCCCGCACTCGATCCGGCGCCCCGGCCATCATCGGGGTCTCGAAAATGCCCGGCGCGATGGTGCAGAGGCGAATGCCGGAACGGGACAGATCCCGGGCGATGGGCAGCGTCATGCCCACCACGCCGGCCTTGCTGGCTGAATAGCCCGCCTGGCCGATCTGGCCGTCGAAGGCGGCGACCGAAGCGGTGTTGACAACGACGCCGCGCTCGCCGTCCTCGCCTTCCGGGTCGTTCTTCTGCATCTCCCAAGCACATAGGCGCAGCGTGTTGAACGTGCCGACCAAGTTGACCTGAACGATGCCGTTGAAGTATTTGAGCGGCATTGGCTCCTCGCGGCCGAGCGTCCTGGCCGCCGCACCGATGCCGGCGCAGTTGACGTTGATGTGGATGGCGCCGAAATCGGCCATCACCCCGGCCACTGCCGCCTTGACCGAGTCCTCATCGGCCACGTTGACAGCGTAGGCTCGGGTGCCTGCGCCCAAGGCTGCCGCGGTTTGCGCCCCCAGCTCCTCATTGAGGTCAAAAATGGCGATTTGGGCGCCTTGTTCGATCAGGGCTTCCGCAGTGGCTCGCCCGAGCCCGGAGGCACCGCCCGTGATGACGGCGATCTTGTCTTTCGGATTCATGGGGTTTCCCATTGGTGGCTGATTGGCCCACCGGCCCATTGTCCCACAAGTTCCGTGGTTCTAGTATGCAGGGCCTGATGGCGCCTGCTTCACAGCTCTTTTCGCCTGGGCCTGTGCCCAACACCCTTCGGGTTTCCTGCGTTGCTGATCGTCTATGCGTGGCGCGCTCCGAAGCTGAGATGATCGATGCGTTGCGGGCGGGAGGGGAGCGGGCTTTGGTGCTCGGCCAAGGCAGCAACGTGGTTTTGCCGGAGCGCTTGGATCAGCCGGTGGTGCTTGCCGCTTGGCGTGGCCTGAGGCTCCGCGTTCGTGGCGATGAGGCATTGCTGACCTGTGCCGCCGGGGAGAACTGGCATGGCGTGGTTCGCTACAGTCTCGGCCAAGGGTGGGCCGGTTTGGAGAACCTGGCGCTGATTCCGGGCAGTGCCGGTGCCGCGCCGATTCAGAACATTGGTGCCTATGGCGTTGAACTATCCGAGCGGGTGGTCGAAGTGAGGGTGTTTGACCGAGCTGAGAAACGGGTGCGGACCTTGGACGCTGAGGCCTGCGGGTTCGGCTACCGGGACAGCCTGTTCAAAGCCGATTCCGCCCGCTACGCGGTGCTTTCCCTGACTTTGCGGCTGGCTCGCCGCCTGGCGATGCGCCTCGACTATCCCGATGTCGGACTGGAGTTGCAACGGCAGGGCGTTACCAAGCCGACGCCGCGGCAGGTGGCCGAAGCGGTCATTCGCATTCGCCGGCGCAAGCTGCCGGATCCGCGGCATTGGGGGAATGCGGGCAGTTTCTTCAAGAATCCGATCATTGATCCAGGCCAAGCCAAGCGCCTTGCGCAAGGCGAGCCCGGCTTGGTGGCCCATCCTGTGGTGGGTGGGGTGAAGCTGGCCGCGGCCCAACTGATTGATCGATGCGGATGGAAGGGGCGGCGACGGGGCTATGTTGGCGTTTGGCATCGGCAGCCGCTGGTGTTGGTCAACTTTGGCACCGGAAGCGGGCCGGACTTCCTCGCGCTCGGCGAGCAAGTCCGGCGATCCGTGCGCGAGCGCTTCGGCGTTGACCTTGAGCTGGAGCCGAGTGTTCTGTCCCGCGAATAAGTGGGACTTAGGCTCCTAGCCGGAGGTTTTTAGCGCTTCCTCCTGTTGCTGCCGGCGCATGACTCGAGGATCGTTCAAGGCTCGGGATGGTGCGAGCTTTGGTGCCGAATCGTTGGCAGCCGCCTCATTTGAGGCCGCCTCACTTGAGGCGCCGTCACTAGCAGGCTCCGGGTCGGCTGCCTTGACCGGGGCAGGGCTTGGCCCGGCGTCCTGTTCGGCACGGGACGGCTGGGCCGGTGGTTGGGGCTGTTCCGGACGCGGCGTGGCCACCGCTTGATCGGTTGCCGCGACCTCGGCTTCAGCCGGTTCGCTCCGCTTATGGCCACCATCACCTTGGCGGGCCTCCTCGGCGATCTTGCCCCGGTTCCGGCGTGGCCGACGCTTGCTCTGGGCCAGCGCCTCCTCATCAGGGACGCGAGCCGCGGTCTCCTCGGCAGGGGCGGCAACGGGTTGATCGGCTTGCTTCTTCTGATGACCTTGGCGGTCTTGACCCTTGCGATCATCGTTCTTGTCGGCCGCGTCCTGTGGGGCCTGGGGCTCGCCAGCGGCGGCGTCCTGTTCGCGATCGCGGCGCTTAGGTTGCCGTTCGCCGTTCCTGCGCTTCGCCTTGCGTTCGCCTTGACGATCCTCGCTCTTGGGCTTGGCGTCCTTGGCGCTGGCCCTGCCGCCCTTGCCCCCACGCTTTGAGCCGCTGCCCTTGGCCTTCTTTCCGTCGCCGTCCTTGGCCTGTTTGCGGCCTTTGGGCTTGGGGGCGGGTTTGGGTTTTGATTCGCTCGGCTGTTCAGCAGCCTGCTTGCTGGGTGACCCGTCGCCGTCCGAAAACAGGCTGGATACCAATTTGCTGATCAGCCCGGTCTTTTGGGCGCCGGCTCTTTCCGCTGATGGCGCCCCTTGTACCGTTGGCGCGGGTGGACGCACCGCCTGCACCGCGGGTTGCTCCGACGTGTTGGAGACGTCGCTGAACGTCGGCTCGTCTGCCGACGCAACGGTCGAGTCCGTCAGTTCATAGCTGGGCACATTGAGGTCGTCCACTTCGTGATCGTCGCGGATGCGCTGCACTTCGTACTGCGGGGTTTCCATGTTGACGTTGGGGACGATGACGATATGGGTTTGGCTGCGCCGCTCGATGTCCGCCACCTCGGTGCGCTTCTCGTTGAGCAGGAAGGCAGCGACGTTCAGCGGCACCAGCGCCCGGATCTTGGAGCTGCGCTCCTTCAAGGATTCCTCCTCCACGATGCGCAATATAGCGAGCGCCAGCGACTTGACGTCCTGTATGCGGCCTTGGCCGCTGCACCTCGGACAGACCTCGGTGGTCAACTCCTCCAAGGAGGGGCGCAGCCGCTGGCGTGACATTTGCATCAGGCCGAACTGGGAGATGCGGCCGATCTGCACCCGGGCGCGGTCGGGCTGCAGCGCGTTGCGCATGGTGTTCTCGACCGTCTTTTGGTTTTCGGTGCTCGACATGTCGATGAAGTCGATGACGATCAAGCCGCCGACATCGCGCAAGCGCAGTTGCCGGGCCACTTCCTCCGCCGCCTCGAGGTTGGTGGTCAAGGCCGTCTCCTCGATGTCCGCGCCCTTGGTGGCGCGGGCTGAATTGATGTCAACTGCCATCAGCGCCTCGGTGGGATCGAAGACCACCGAACCCCCGGAGGGCAGCTTGACCGTGCGGTTGAAGGCGCTGGCGATCTGACTTTCGATTTGGTAGCGAGTGAAGAGCGGGATGGCCTCATCGTAGAACTTCACTCGCTGGCGGTAGTTCGGCATGACTTGATCAACGAAGCTTATGGCCTCGTCATAGGCGGCTTGGTTGTCGATGGTCAGTTCGCCGATGTCCTTGCCGAGATAGTCGCGAATGGCGCGCAGGATGAGGTTGTTCTCGGCGTAGAGCAGCTTGGGTGCGCTTTCGGTCTCGCTGGCATCAACAATGGCCTTCCACAGATTCAGCAGGTAGTCGAGGTCCCATTGCAATTCCTCAACGCTTCGGCCAACGCCGGCAGTGCGTATGATGACGCCCATGCCGGCGGGGATGTCCAGATCCGCCAAGGTCTCGCGCAGTTCGCTGCGATCCCTGACGGAAACCCTTCGCGAGACGCCGCCAGCTCGCGGGTCGGTGGGCATCAGCACCATGTAGCGTCCTGCCAGGCTGACGAAGGTGGTGACCGCAGCGCCCTTGGTGCCGCGCTCCTCCTTTTCCACTTGGACGATCAGTTCCTGCCCTTCCTTGAGCAGGTCCTGGATTTGCTTGCGGCCACCCTCAGTGGTGGACTTTGACGCATCGAAGTTCTGCGGGGCGATGTCCTTCAGCGGCAGAAAGCCGCGCTTTTCCGGGCCAAAGTCAACGAAGGCCGCCTCCAGGCTTGGTTCGATGCGGATGACCTTGGCCTTGTAAACATTGCCCTGCTTGCGCTCTCGGCGGCGGTTTTCGATGTCGAGATCGTAGAGTTTCTGGCCATCGACCAGAGCCACCCGCAACTCTTCGGGTTGGGTGGCGTTGATGAGCATGCGCTTCATAAGTTCTTCCTAGGGATTGGAAGCGCCGGAAGCGGTTGGGCGGGAACGGGAACGGAAGCGGCCTAACTTAGGCCGCGAACCTCACGACCGAGGTTCAGCAGAAGGTGGGCGTGGGAGGAGTTGTCAGCGAACCGGCCGCGCTCCATCTCGGGGGCGGCGTGTCGGAACAAGTCATGCTGGTTTGCATCCCTAAGCCCAATGGCTTCGCTCGTTGTCGGCTGTGGCGTTGCGTTTCGCGTTTGGGACGGCGGCGAATTGGCGCAGCGTCCCGAGTTTTCCGTTCCAGGTCTTGCATTGACCGCAAGGCGCTGGTTTCAATTCAGTGTTTGCGTTTGTTGATTGGTTTATCGTCGGTTAGTTGGGTCTGCTGTTGGCTCAATGGTCAGGTCAGACACTTGGTGGAAATCAGTGAATTCAACTTCGGTCCTGCCGCGCCTTCGTCCACCTCGCTTCGTGGCGCGTGCCTTTCATTGCACGTCTTTGAGCGCCGCGCATAATAGCAGCAGGGCACCCGTCCGGCAAATGCGTGCGCCTGCGGCGCACGTGCGAGTTGCTTCGCAACTCGGCGCTAACCCCATCTCACCTGTCGTCGCAGGGGTCTCTAGCCTAGGGAACCAAGGTTCATTGAGAGTTTGGCTGGCGCAAAACTCCGCGCGCAGGTTGTCATGAGTAGTCAGTCGGTGCGCCACGTCCTAATCGACGGGGAAGATGCGGGGCAACGCATCGACAACTTTCTCCTGCGCGAGCTGAAGGGTGTCCCCAAAGGCCGCATCTACCGTATGTTGCGGCGCGGGGAAGTGCGCATCAACGGTGGCCGGATTGGTCCCCGCCAGCGGCTCGCAGCCGGGGACAGCGTCCGCATTCCGCCGGTGCGAACCGCGCACCCGTCCGCCCCCGCAGCGCCTGGGAAGGCGTTGATTGACCGGCTTGAGGGGCGGATTCTTTTCGAGGACGACGGCCTGCTGGTCATCGACAAGCCGTCCGGCTTGGCGGTGCATGGTGGCAGCGGCATCCAGCTCGGCCTGATCGAAGCCCTTCGCGTGGGGCGCAACGAGCGATTCCTGGAGCTTGCGCACCGGCTGGACCGGGATACGTCCGGTTGCCTGATGATCGCCAAATCCCGTGCGACGCTTGCGGAACTGCACCGGCTGCTGCGGGCCCAGCGAGTGCGCAAGTCCTATCAACTGCTCGTCTCCGGGCGTTGGCCGCGTCGACGGACCGTAGTGGAACGGCCATTGCACCGCTTCGTCACCGCCGCCGGCGAACGGCGGGTGCGTGTGGATGCGCAGGGCAAGCCGGCGCGGACCACCTTCAATGTGTTGCGCGAATGCGTCACGGCCTCCTGGCTGAGCGCCCGGCTGCACAGCGGGCGCACCCATCAGATTCGCGTCCATGCGGCCTCAAGCGGACATCCGGTGCTCGGTGAGGACAAGTACGAAACCGCAGCTTCCGAGCAATGCTCGAAAACCGCGAGTGTTAATCGCCTTTGCCTGCACGCCGTGCGTCTCAGCTTCGAGTGGAACGGCGCCCAGCAGCGCTTCGAGGCGCCGGTGCCGCCTGCGTTCGATGAGGCTTGGTCGCGCTTGTCGGCCCAGACGGCTAGGTGAACCCTACCCCAATGGATCCATGCCGGCCTGGCGGAGCATGCGGCACAGGCGGATCAGCGGCAGGCCGATCAGGGCGTTGGGATCGTTGCCCTCAATGCGTTCGAACAGCGCGATGCCGAGCCCTTCCGAGCGGAAGGAGCCCGCGCAGTCGAACGGCGCTTCGCGTTCCACGTAGTGGGCGATTTCCTGGTTGCTCAACGTTCGGAAATGCACTTGTGTGGTCTCGGTTTCGAGTTGTTGGCTGCCGCTTGGTTCGCGCACGCATAGGCTGGTGAGAAATCGCGCCCAATGTCCCGACAGGCGGGTTAGTTGGGCGATGGCTCCTGCGCCGTCGCCGGGTTTGCCGAGAATGGCGCTGCCTTGGGGGCCGTCGGTCACCGCCACTTGATCGGAGGCGATGATGACGGCGTTGGGATGCGCCTCGGCGATCTTGGCCGCTTTGGCGGTTGCCAGTCGCCGCACCAGCGCTTCGGCGGCTTCGCCGGGATGGGGCGTTTCGTCAATGTCGGGGCTCAGCGCCTCGAAGGGCAACCCTAGGCGTTCCAACAGTGCGCGACGATAGGGTGAGGAGGAGGCGAGAATCAGCTCGGTCATGGCATGGGCGGGGAAGTGCATGTTGAGGGCGTATTATGTGCACATTAAAAGACGCGCAGATACCTTTACAGCCTGTGTGGCGGTACCTATGATGCGCGCCCATGTCCATCCGCCGGGTTGGAGGTGGGCGTTGAACCCATTGCAGGAACGCTTCCGACTGTCCGAATTGGCCGGGCGGGAGGCTCGAATCAGCCGCAATGTCGATGGGAGCGACTTGAAGCGTTTCAGCGCTTTGTGCGACTGCCCGGAGGCTGTTCGGGTTCGGCTTAGGTTCCGCTTCGACCGGCATGGGGTCGTGCGGATGGACGGAGAATTGGCGGCTCGCGTGGTTGTCGAATGCCACCGATGCACGGAGCCGATGCCCGTTGACCTTGAGTCCGACTTTTCGGTGGTCATCGTCGCCAGCGAGGCGGAAGCCACTCGCTTAGGCGCGGAACGGGACGTGCTCCGCGTCGATGGCGACGAAGCGGGCCTTGCGGAACTGATCGAGGACGAGTTGATTCTGGCGCTGCCGGAGCGGCCCTGCTTGCAGGCGGACTGTCCCCAAGCGCCACCGCTGGCCAGTCCGGCGGGCGCCCTGGACGAAGGCGCACCGGCAACGACACAGCCTTTCGCGGCCCTTCGCGGCTGGAAGGCGGGTAACACCTAGGAGGTACGGATGGCAGTTCAGCAAAACAAGGTATCCCGAGCGCGGCGCGGCAAGCGCCGGTCCCATGACCGGCTTAAGGCCCCAGCGCTTTCCACCGACCCTACCAGCGGGGAGACCCATCTGCGCCACCAAGTGACCGCGGAAGGGTTCTATCGCGGCAGGCAGGTCGTCAATCTGGACGACTACGAAGACGATGAGGACTAGTCTGTCAGGCCACCCGACCCGATGAGCCTCGGTTTCGTTTTCCCCGGCCAGGGATCCCAATTTGTCGGCATGCTCAGCGACGCAGCCGCCGTCCACCGGTCGGTGCGGGAGCGGTTCGACGAGGCGGGGGACGCCATCGGCATTGATCTCTGGGGTATCGTCTCCGATGGCCCGGATGCGGACTTGGCCGCCACGGCCGTGACCCAGCCGGCGCTGTTGACCGCCAGCGTGGCGCTCTGGGACGTTTGGCTGGCCGAGGGTGGCCCACAACCTGCCCTGATGGCGGGCCATAGCCTCGGTGAATACTCAGCACTCACCTGCGCCGGCGCCCTGGCCTTCGCTGATGCCGTTCGCCTCGTGCGGCGGCGGGGCGAATTGATGCAGGAGGCGGTGCCCCAAGGCGAGGGTGCCATGGCGGCGATTTTGAGCCTTGACGATGCGGCCATCGAAGCGGCCTGCGCCGCCGCCGACGGATTGGTGTCGCCCGCCAACTACAACGCGCCTGGGCAAACGGTCATTGCCGGGACCGCCCAAGCCGTTGAGCAGACGGTTGCTAGCTGCCGGGAGCGAGGGGCTCGCAAGGCGGTGATGCTGGACGTAAGCGGTCCTTTTCACTGCGCCCTCATGGCCCCCGCCCGGGAGCGGCTCGCCGAGGCCATCGGCAGTGTGCGCTTAAGCCCGCCAAGAATTCCGGTGGTGCACAACGTTGACGCCGAGATTGCCGCCACTGTCGAAGGCATCGAGCGGCGGCTGCTGGCGCAGCTCAGCGAACCGGTGCGCTGGACCGAGTGCGTGCAGCGGCTGGCTGCAGGCGGTGTCAGTCACTTGGTGGAGTGCGGGCCGGGCAAGGTGCTCACCGGGCTCACGCGGCGCATCGACCGCGCCTTGACGGCGGGCACCTTGGGTACTCTCGACGGTCTTGCCGGCCAATTGGAAGCTGCGGCTGCCTGAAGGGGCATGACCGACCAGCCGAAAGTCGCCTTGGTCACCGGCGCCTCCAGGGGCATTGGCGCCCGGATCGCGGAGCGCTTGGCTGCGGACGGCCTGTTCGTGGTCGGCACGGCAACCACCGACGCCGGGGCCGCCGCCATCGCTGAACGCTTAGGCGGTGACGGCAAAGGGGCTCGGCTCGACATCGCTGACGAGCAAAGCGTCGCGGCCCTCGTGGAAGGTCTTGCCAATTCGCCCGGCCTGCCTTCGGTGCTGGTCAACAACGCGGGCGTCACTCGGGACAACCTGCTGCTGCGCATGTCGGCAGCGGATTGGCAGGCGGTGATCGATACCAACCTGACCGGGCTGTACCGCGTCACCCGGCCCCTGCTGCGCAGCATGATCCGCGCCCGCTGGGGCCGCATCATCAGCTTGAGCTCGGTGGTCGCCCGCATGGGCAACCCCGGCCAGGCCAACTACGTGGCCTCCAAGGCGGCGGTGGAAGGCTTCACCCGCGCCCTGGCCTTGGAAGTGGGATCGCGGGGGGTGACCGCCAACACCGTCGCGCCGGGTTTCATCGAATCCGACATGACTGCCGCCCTCAATGAGCAGCAGACGACCCGCATGCTGGAGCGCATCCCCTTGGGCCGCGTCGGCAGCGGCCAGGAAGTGGCTGATGCGGTCGCGTTTCTGGCCAGCGACCAAGCCGGATACATCACCGGCGAAACCCTGCACGTGAACGGGGGCCTGTACTTGGCATGAGACGGCTGCTGACCCTTCTGCTCGTGGCCGGACTTGGCCCGCCGGTTTTTGCCGAAACGGTGATCGACGTCCCCTTGGTCAGGGCCGCCTCCCATCCAACCCAGCAGAGCTTTGTGCGCATCTCCTCCCTTGGGGAGCGCGGCACCGTGGCGATTCACGCATACGACGAGAAGGGCATGCATCGCTCCCTGACGGTCGAGATAGAGGCGCGCGCCACGCTCGGGTTCAATTCCCACGATCTCGAGCAGGGCAACCCCACCAAAGGCCTGTCGCCGGGCATTGGCACGGGCACCGGGGATTGGCATCTGCAGTTGAGAGGCGATGTGGACTTCAAGGCCGGCTCCTACCTGCGGACCACCGACGGATTCCTCACCGCCATGGGCAGCGCCTTGCTGCCGTTCAATGCTGCCTCGGCTGGCCTAAGCGGTGACGGCTGCGCTTTCGAAGCGAACGTCTTCAACCCTGCCAGCAACACTAATCAACGCAGCTGGCTGCGTTTGATCAACTACGATTTCAAGACCGCAGCGGTGGAAGTGCGCGGAATCGATGATCGCGGCAGCCAGCGCGGCCCGGTGACCCTCCGGGTTCCGCCCGGCGAGGTCCGCTCGGTCACTGCCGTGGAGTTGGAGCGCGGCGGCGCTGGCTTGGAAGGCGCCCTTGGCGACGGCCATGGAAAGTGGCGGCTCACCCTGTTTTCCGAGAGCCCGCTAACGGCGATGAACCTGTTGGAGACGCCGACCGGGCACTTGACCAATTTGGGCCCTGCCGCCATGCCTGGCTTCAGCGACGCCGTAAAGGCACTGGACGAGGCTTGGTGCGATTCCGCGCCCACCTTCGTCATTGCGCGGGAGCGCTAGGGGGATGTTGAGACACCTGCCGACCATTGCTTGCGCGCTGCTGGCTGCGGTGGTGGGCGTTGGCTCCCATGCGCAACCGGCTGACGCGCCCGTCATTGTGGCGGACGGTGGTGGAGCCGTCGCGGTCCTGCCTGCCCGTGCCCTGCCCAAGATGACCTTGAACGCCATTGAAGATTTGGCGGTTGAAGTCCATAGGGAAGGTGGACACCTTGTCTATCAGGCCGAGTACCAAGGGCGGAGCCACAAAGCCCACGTGCGCCTTGACGGGCGGGCCAGGCACCTCGCCTTCAATCCGCGACGGCACCGTTTCGAGGAGGTGGCATCTGGCCTCTTGGTTCGATTGGCCGATCACCAACCGCTTGATGCCGTCATCGAGGCGGCAGGCGCCTTGAGCGCCAAGGCCTACCCCGCCCTAGGCTGGATGTTGCTGCGCCTGCCGGGGAACCGCAACCCGGCCGAGGCCGCGCAGACCATTCGCGCGGCGGGACTGGCAGACGGCGTCCGGCTGCTTCTGGAGAACGATGACCGGGTGCCGGCGAACGTTCGGCCTCGCGACTGGGAGGTGGCGCATTTGCTGCCGGCTGGGGTGGCGAAGCCGCGCACCGCCGCAAGCGACCCCAGGGTTGGCCCACTCGCCGCCAAGGACAACGTGGCGCCGGATTTGCTGGTCAGCTTCGGCGACCCCGTGATTGGCGCTACGGTGGTTGAAATCGAGGTGCGTGTCTTGAACTGGGGCGGTCGCCAGTCCACGCCAACGGAGCTGGTGGTCGCCATCAACGATGAACCCGACTGGAGCCGCTCCAACCTGTGGCTCGGCGAGGAAGAGGTTCCGGAAATTGATCCGCAATCCGGCTATGTGTTCACCTTCGACGTTGACTTGGCCGAGTTTGCGCCCGGCGGCGACTACTACGCCATAGCCCTCGTGGAGGAAGTTGCCAGCGAGCATCCCGGCCGTTCCTTTACGAATTATGACTTCACTGGCTTTTCCTTGAATGGGTCGGGCTCAGTGGTGGTTCGTTGTCAGCCCCCGGCGTCGGGCCGTCCCAGTGCCGGAGCCGCTGACCCCTTGGCCGGCGAGCAATGGCACTTGAGCAACTCGGGCCAGCTTGCCTTCGCGGACCAACCGGGCGTGGCCGGTGAGGATCTGTCCATGACCCGGACTCTCGAAGGAGAGGCATCCGGCCGCGGCGTTCGGGTGGCCGTGGTCGATACGGGCTTGGAGGTTTGCCACCCGGACCTGGCCGCGAACGTTGAAGCTAGGGCGTCGCACAACTTCAACACCCAGGATTGGGTGGGTGCGTTGAGCAGCGACCCCTTTCTGCCGTCAACTGTGGGCGACCACGGCACATCCGTCGCCGGCATCGTTGCCGCAGCGGCCAGCAATGGGGTGGGCGGACGGGGGG